>DATEXR010000113.1 GCA_035256765.1 Candidatus Deferrimicrobiaceae bacterium
GGCGGGCGCCGCGGCGATGCGCCCCTTCGCGGGGACGCCATTGACCGGGGACCCGGGGCGATGCGGGGGGTTCCGCGGAGCGGGGGGACATTCCTATATCGAGTTGTACGTTGAGGAGTGTCCCGCCGAAAGGAAGAAATTGCGTCGAGCGGAATCGGCAGCGAGCGGGCGCAGGTCGCGAGCGTAGCGACGCGGAATCCCCCCGCGAGCCAGGGGCCCCGAGCTCTAGACCCCTCGGGAAAGGGGCGGCCGCGTCCCCCTATTTCCAGGGGGACTGGAGAGAGTGCTTCTTCATCTTGTAGGCGACCTGGCGGGGGGTCCAGCCGAGAATCTTCGACGCCCGCGCGATCACCCACCCCGTGGACTCGAGCGCTTTCCTCAGTTCCTCCGCCTCCATGGCGCGCAGGTGGTCCGCCCGGGGAAGCGGTCCGGGACGACCTTCGCCGGGACGCGGGGGCGCCGACGCGTCCGGGCCGCGCGGCGGAGGCTGCCCATCGGGTGTCGCCGGCAGCGCGGCCAGGCGGACCGTCCGCGGGAGATCCTGGGCTCCGACGATCGGAGCCTTCGCCATCACCACCGTGCGTTCCACCAGATTCTCCAGTTCCCGAACGTTTCCCGGCCACCGGTACTCGACCAGCAGGTCGAGCGCCTCGGGCGTGAAGGAGACCCCCTTGCCGTGCTCCTGGTTGAACCGCTCTAAAAAATGCTCGGTCAGGGGGATGATGTCCTCCCGCCGGTCCCGCAGCGGCGGCAGGTAGAGGGGGATCACGTTCAGCCGGTAGAAGAGGTCCTCCCGGAACCGCCCCTCCTCGACCAGCCTCTCGAGGTCCGCGTTCGTGGCGGCGATGATGCGGACGTCCACCGAGAGGGTCCGGTTCTCCCCGAGCCGCTCGAATTTCCGCTCCTGCAGGACGCGCAGCAGCTTTACCTGGGTGGAAAGGGGGATGTCGCCGACCTCGTCGAGGAAGATCGTCCCTCCGGAGGCCTGTTCGAACCGCCCTTTGCGCTCCTCGACCGCGCCGGTGAACGCCCCCCGCTTGTGCCCGAAGAGCTCGGATTCCAGCAGGGTTTCGGGCAGCGCCGCGCAGTTCACCGTGACGAACGGCCGGTCGGCCCGGGGACCCGCCGTGTGGATCGCCCGGGCGATCATCTCCTTGCCGGTCCCGCTCTCGCCGCGCAGCAGGACCGTCGCGCGGGAGGGAGCGACGCTCGTCACCTGGCCGAAGACCTCCTGCATCCGCTTGCTCTGGCCGACGATGTTCTCGATCCGGTAGGTCTTGCGGATCTTCTTCTCGAACTCCTGCCTCTGCCTCTGGAACTCCTCCTGCAGACGTTCGATCGCCGCGTGCAGCTTCAGCGCCTGTCCGATGAGGCACCCGATGACCGTCAGCGCCCGGGTATCCGCCTCCAGCGCCTGGGTGCCGGCCCGCCCGATCCTTTCCGCGGTCAGTACCCCGAGGATCTCCGTCCCGATCTTGATGGGCACGGCGATGTAGGAGAGCGGTTCCGCCGGCTCCTTCCCGTGGGCCCGGGTCTTGTCGAGGAACGACGGCTCCTTCCGCACGTCGGGGAGGGCGGTGGGGCCGCCGGACTTCATCGTCTTCCCGACGATCCCCTCCCCCCACACGTACCGCGCGCGGGAATGCTCCTCCGCCGTGTAGCCGCCGGATACTTCCATCCGGATCTCGCGTGTGGCGGAGTCGGGCAGATGGATCGCCGTCCGGTCGAAGCCGAGAAGGCTCTGGAGGGTGCGCAGGGAGGTCCCCAGGGCCCGGGGGAGATTCTGGGTGGACGTGAGGATCTTTCCCACCTCGTAGATGGCGGAGATCTCCGCCTTTTCGGTGGATCTGCGGGTTGCCACGCGTTGATTATAACGCGGCGCGACGGGGGAAACGAAAATAGTAAGGAATCCGGGCGCTCGGAGGTATAATGCGGCCAATCCTCTTCGGATGGGGGGGACAATCGGCGGGCCGGCCGTTCCCAGCGCCGCCCTTTCATCAACGGGGAGACCTTTCCGGAATGGGCAAGAAACAGTCGCGTTTCCTTCGGGGTCCGAGGATCCTCCCTCCCCCGATCACGAAGGGGATCGGGGCGGTGGATCTCCTCGAAAACCACTTCCTGGCCTACAACGCGGGCAGGCTGCGGGAAGGCGCGAGGCTGTTCGCGGAGAAGATGCTTACGCCCGACGTCACGGTCGGCCTGTCCCTTTCCGGGGCTCTGGTCCCCGCGGGCCTGGGGGTTTCCTGCGTCGTCCCGCTGATCCGGGCCGGGTTCGTGGACTGGATCGTCTCGACGGGGGCGAACCTCTACCACGACGTTCACTTCGGGCTCGGGATGAAGATGCATGCGGGGTCCCCGTTCCTGGACGACACGGTCCTCCACGAGGAAGGGGTCGTCCGGATCTACGACATCCTGTTCGCCTACGAGGTTCTCCTCGACACCGACGCCTTCTTCCGGCGGGTGCTCGAGGAGGAGGAGTTCCAGCGCGAGATGGGCACGGCGGAGTTCCATTACCGGATCGGGAGGTACGTCGCCGAGGGGGAGAAAAAGCTCGGGATCGGCGAGGTGAGCGTCCTCGCGGCGGCCTATCGATACGGGGTCCCGGTGTACACGTCCTCCCCGGGCGACTCCTCCATCGGCATGAACGTCGCCGCCATGCGGCTGTTCGGGAAGGGGACGAAGATCGACATCTCGGCGGACGTGAACGAGACCGCGGGGATCGTCTACGCCGCCAAGAAGGGGAAGGGAAAAAGCGCGGTCCTGATCTTCGGCGGCGGCTCCCCGAAGAACTTCATGCTCCAGACCGAGCCGCAGCTGCAGGAGGTGCTGGGGATCGCGGAGAAAGGGCACGACTACTTCCTGCAGGTGACCGACGCCCGGGCCGACACGGGAGGGCTCTCGGGGGCCACGCCCTCCGAGGCGGTCTCCTGGGGGAAGGTCGACCCGGAGCGGCTCCCCGACGCCGTCGTCTGCTATCTCGACTCCACGGTGGCGATGCCGCTGCTGACGGCGTACGCCCTGGATCGCGTGAAGAGGCGTCCGTTGAAGCGCCTCTACGACAGGCGGGCCGAGCTCCTGGAGGCCCTGGGAAGCGAGTTCCGCCGGAACTACATCGCCTGGAAAGCCGGGGGGAAGTGGCGTCCCGGCCGCTAGTGTACCGGTGACCTTCCCCCTTCCCTACGCCCCATCCGTCTCCCTAGTGCACCGTCTCGCAAATACCTTGGCATTCGAGCGCCGCTGCATCCGCTCCAGCTTCGTTGCGCTTCTTCACCATACTCAACGGTATGCCTCAGTCGCGCGTCTTGCTGGCGCGGCGCATCGACGCTCTCGGTGCGTCAAGCTATTTACGAGACGGTACACGAGAACCCTTCCCGCGCGCCGCGAGAGCCAGCAACAGCTTCCCCGCCGCGTACGCGTCGCCTTCCGCCCGGTGAAAGGCCGACCCGATCCCCAGCCGTCCGCAGATCGCGGAAAGCGAGTGGTCGCGGAAGAGGCGGGTGCGCCGGGCGAGCGCGAGCGTGTCGATGACCGGGTTCCCCGGCCACTCCCCGCCGGCGAGTCTCGCCTCCATGCGCAGGAACGACAGGTCGAACGGGGCGTTGTGGAAGACGAGCGTGTCCCCCTCCAGGAACGAGAGGATCCGGGGGAACAGGTCGGGAAACGCGGGCGCGCGGATCACCATGGCGTCCGTGATCCCGTTGACGGCGGACGCTCCCGGGGAGATCGGACGGAGGGGGTTCACGAAGGAGACGAAGGAGTCCACCACGGTGCCGCGAAGGAACCGAAGAAGCGCGATTTCGCAGACGCGGTGACCGTTCGCGGGGTCCAGCCCCGTGGTTTCCACGTCGACCGCCACGTAGGGCATCTCCGCGAGGGGTGTTCCGTCGAACCTCATGACTTCCATTATAATCCGCGGGCCCGCGCGCCTGGCCTCTTTGTCGCTCGCTCCCCGTTTGTGGTATAAGGGCAGCAAACCTCTTCCGGGGAGCACGAAGCGATGAAAAAATGGAAATGCGGCATATGCGGCTATATTCACCAGGGGGACGAGCCGCCCGACCCTTGTCCCATCTGCGGAGCCCCGAAGGAGAAGTTCATCGAGCTGAAATGAGCGCCGGGACGGGGAAGGTCGCGCTGGTCACCGGGGGAGCCCGGCGCATCGGCGCGGCGATCTCCCGCGCTCTCGCCCGCGATCGGTTCACCGTCGCGCTCACCTACCGCGCCTCGCGTATGGAGGCCCGTTCCCTCGCCCGGGAAATCGGCGGGAGGGCCTTCCCCCTCGACCTGCTGCGCCCGCAGCGGTTTTTCCGTCTCGTAGGTGCGGTCGAACGGGAGTTCGGCCGGCTGGACGTCCTCGTCCACAACGCCGCGGTCTTCCCGCGCACGCCGGCGGGCAAAGTCTCCGAACGGGAATGGGACGGGATCTTCGCGGTCAACCTGCGCGGGCCGTTTCTTCTCACCCAGGCGCTCCTCCCGCTCCTCCGGGCGAAGCCCGGCGGCGCCGTGATCTTCCTGGGGGACGCGGGCGCGGGGCACCTGTGGCCCGGCTACCTTCCTTACTGCTTCTCCAAACTCGCTCTCGCGCACCAGGCGGCCGCGTGGAAAAAGACCCTCGCCCCGCGGGTGCGGGTCGGGATCGTCACCCCGGGCTTCGCGCTCCCCCCCCCGGGGTTCCCGGAAAGCCAGTGGCGGCGCCTGCGCTCCCGCGGCGGCGTCCGCGGGCCGGACCATCCCGACAAGGTCGCCGCGGCGGTGTTGCGGTTCCTTCGTCGCGGGGGATATAATCCCCCCCGTTCCCGATAATCCAAAAAGGGGGGCCGCAATGGCCAGGTATCGATGCATCGTGTGCGCGTACGTGTACGATCCCGAAGTGGGCGACCCCGACAACGGCGTGGAGCCGGGGACCCCGTTCCTTCGCCTCCCGGACGACTGGGTCTGCCCCCTGTGCGGCGCCGGAAAGGACGAATTCGAGGAGATCCGGGAGTAAGGGAGGGGGGATAACCGGTTGCGGGCCATTCGACGGGAACGATATAATCCGTGCATTCCCCATCACCGGAAAGGAGCACCGCGATGGCCAAAAAGACCAAGTGGAGATGCATGGTGTGCGCGTACGTATACGATCCCGCCGTGGGCGATCCCGACAGCGGCGTGAAGCCGGGGACCCCGTTCTCGGCTCTCCCGGACGACTGGGTCTGCCCCCTGTGCGGCGTGGGGAAGGAAGAGTTCGAAGAAATCAAATAGCGGCAGGGAGGATCATTTTCATGGAACCGGTTTCTCTGGCACCGAACGTCCACTGGGTCGGGGCGAAGGACCCCGGCCTCACGGTCTTCGATATCGTCATCCCGACGGAGTTCGGGACCACCTACAACGCCTACCTGGTCCGGGGGACCGACAAGACGGCACTGATCGACTGCGTGAAGAAGGAGTTCGCGGAGGATCTCTTCCGGAACATCTCCCGTTTCCTGCCGGTGGAAAAGCTCGATACCGTGGTGATCAACCACTCCGAGCCGGACCATGCGGGGGCGCTCGTCGACCTCCTCAAGCGAAACCCCCGGGTGACGGTGTTCCTCTCCCGGTCGGCGAAGTCGTTCGTCGACCATCTCGTGAACGCGGAGTACTCGTTCCGGATCGTCAAGGACAACGAGGAGCTGCCCCTCGGCGGGAAGACGCTCCGGTTCCTCAACACTCCGTTCCTGCACTGGCCGGACACCATCCTCACGTATCTCGTCGAGGACAAGATTCTTTTCCCGTGCGATTTCCTCGGGGCGCACTACTGCAGCCCCGAGTTCTTCAACGACGAACTCCGCGAGCCGGAGAAGGTGCGCAAGGCGTTCGAGTTCTACTACGGCATGATCATGCGTCCCTACAAGGAACACGTGCTCAAGGCGTGCGAGAAGATCAAAGACCTGCCGATCGCGATGATTGCCCCGTCGCACGGTCCCATCCTGCGGAAGGATCCCCGATCCTACATCGCCCGGTACGAGGAGCGCGCCTCCGTCCTGTCGCGGGTGACGGAAAAGAAGGTGACCGTCGTCTACGCCTCGGCCTACGGGAACACCGCCGCCATGGCCGCCAGGGTGGCGCAGGGGGTGCGGTCGGCAGGAGTCAAGGCGACGCTGATCAACAGCGTCGAGGTTCCCATGAACGAGATCATCGACGAGATCGAGACGTCGGCGGGGTTCCTCATCGGGACGCCCACGCTCAACTCGAACGTCCCCCACCCGATCCTGCACCTGATCGCGAACCTCGTCGTGCTGAACGTCAAGGGGATGCCCGCGTCGGTGTTCGGGTCCTACGGATGGAGCGGCGAAGCGATCAAGACCGTTCAGGACATCCTGACCTCGATGCGCCTCAAGGTCGCTCCCGAGCCGATCCGGTTCCTGATGACCCCTTCCGAGGCGGATCTCGCGACGTGCGAGGAATTCGGAAAGAAGTTCGCCGGAATCGTTCAGTCCGGGTAGCGGCTCCCCCCGTCACTTTTTCGGGGGGATCCCCTCCCGGCGGATCTCCTTCTCGGCCTCTTTCCGGATTTTCTTTCCCTTTTCCGATGCCTCCCCGCGGATCATCGCCTTGCACTCCTCGCAGATCGAGCCCTCGAAGGCCTTTTCCTTCGCGCAGACCATGCAGCGCTTCGTTTTCTCTCCCATCGGCCCTCCCTGACGGCATGGCGAGACTTCCCCGATAACGTTATCATCGTACAGGGAAAGCGGGAGGCGAACCATCGCAATCGCAAGGAGGGGGCCATGGCCAGGAAACGGCTGGGAAAAATCCCGGAAAAGCCGCGGCGGGGGCTCGTCCTCGTCCTGACCGGCAACGGGAAGGGGAAGACGACCTCGTGCCTCGGCATGGGGGTGCGCGCCGTGGGGTACGGGATGCGCGTCGTGATGATCCAGTTCATCAAGGGGTCGCTGCATTACGGGGAACTCGACGGCGCGAAACGCCTCGCCCCCGAGTTCGTACTCTCCCCGATGGGGAAAGGGTTCGTGGGGATCCGGGGGGACACCCTGCCGTTTGCCGAGCATGTCGCGGCGGCGAAGAAGGCCCTCGCGACCGCCCGGAAGAAGATGCTGTCGGGGCGGGTCGACGTCGTCATCCTCGACGAGGTCAACGTCGCCCTTCACCTCAAGCTCCTCGAGCTGTCCGATGTCGTCTCCCTCATCCGGGAGAAGCCGCCGGCCGTCCACCTCATCCTGTCGGGGCGGAACGCCCACGAGGAGGTCATCCGCCTCGCCCACCTCGTGACCGAGATGAGGAACATCAAGCACCCCTACGAGCTCGGCATCGAGGCGGAGAAGGGGATCGACTATTGAGCCCGCGCTTCGTCGTCCACCGGCACGAGGCGACCCGCCTCCACTGGGACCTCCGCCTGGAGCGGGACGGGGTGCTGAAGAGCTGGGCGGTCCCGAAGGAGCCCCCGGTATCGCCGGGGAGGAAGCGTCTTGCCGTGGAGGTGGAGGATCACGAGATCGCGTACATCGATTTCGAGGGGGAGATCCCGGAAGGGGAGTACGGTGCGGGAGCCGTCTCGGTCTGGGACGGCGGAACCTACGATCTTCTCTCCGAGCATGACCGGAGGCTGAAGATCGAGTTCCATGGGAAGCGGCTCCGGGGCGAATACGTGCTCGTCCCGCTCGAGGGGAAGAACTGGCTGCTCTTCAAGACGCAGAAGAAAGGACGGTAAGG
>DATEXR010000114.1 GCA_035256765.1 Candidatus Deferrimicrobiaceae bacterium
GTGGGCTTTATCGCGAGGCTTCGGCTCAATCGGTTACCCGAGCGGGCCGCTCGCAAGCTACCGGGTCCTACCGACAATTACCCGGGTGGGTCCTCCTCCCACTGGTGATCTGCGCCTTTGGGGCGCACTGAGAAATGCGGGCTGGGTCCGAACTCCCCGATCCCCTACTCCCGGGTCTTCTCCCCCGACCGGGATAGCAGCAGGGTGACGACCGACGAGCAACACACGACGAGGAAGGTCGCCTCGGCGAGGTCGACCGGCGTGTCGGTTTTGCCGGCACCCGGCAGCCCGCTCCTGGAATGGCAGTAGCGAAGCAGCCCGTCGATCCCCTGAAACAACTCCGGGGGGAACCCCAGCCGCCCGGCGACGGGGGCAACGGTTCCCATCGCGACTTCGCCCGACGCGCCGGCCAAGGTCCGGACGACGGAGGCCACCGCGACCACGGCCTCTCGCACAGCCTCCGCCGATGCGGGGTCGGGGCGGCGCGAGAGATAGGCCACCGCCGACTGCAAATGACGCGCGGCGGCGGCCAGATCGAACAGGGAGAGATTCTCTTCGGCGGTCGCCACGGCGTCCAGAGCGAGTTCGTCCGGGAGGGGGAGGAACCGGTCGCGCAGTAGCCGGACCGGCGCCCTCTCCTCATCGAGTACCTGGTTCAGGCCGCGCCGAAGGAGTTTCCGGTCGACCTCCTTCATCCCCGCCCTGTCGTCGGTGAGGAGGAATTCGAACAGGTCCCAGATCCGGTGGTCCGGAAGCCCGAAAAAAAGGTCCTTCAGGGCCCGGCAGGACGCCTCGTTGTCGGCCGTCGGCAGGTCGTCGATCGTCTCCTTGAAGAACGCCAGACAGGACCCCCGAAGGATGGCGCCCCAGGCCGTACGGGAACGGTCGCTGGATGAAATCACCCGGTAAAAAAGATTCCAGAGCGATTTCCGAAGCGGCGTCCCGGCTTCCCTGCCCTCGTGCTCCTGCATGGCGTCTCCTCCCGGAGAAATATTACCCGACAGGGGAGAGGCGACGGGGAAAAAAAACCCCGGGGGGGGAGATCCCCTCCGGGGGAGTATCCTGCGAGTGCACCGTCTCGTAAATAGCTTGACGCACCGAGAGCGTCGATGCGCCGCGCCAGCAAGGCGCGCGACGGAGGCATACCGTTGAGTATGGTGAAGAAGCGCAACGAAGCGGGAGCGAGGGGCCTGTCCCCGGAAGGGTCGGCAGCCGAGGCGAAGCGGATGCGCCGTCAGACCGCGAAGGACGACCGAGCACGGCGCAGGCGTACTGGCGGTACGCCGAGCCGGGCGCAGGGAGTC
>DATEXR010000115.1 GCA_035256765.1 Candidatus Deferrimicrobiaceae bacterium
GGTCCCTCCGACGGCTTTTCGCGTGAAGTATCCCTCCACGTTCCCGATGTCATAGCCCGGGGATGCGGTAGCGGTGCCAAGCGTCAACGATTTCCATCCCGGGAACAACCGGGACAACTGCCCCTGCCCCGCCGTCGTGAAACCGAAGTAGGTTGCGCCCCCTGCCAACAGGAGGAGAAGGAACGTGGCGATGAAGAAGGAAGGCCGGGTGTGGAAGGGCCGTCTCCCTCCGAGCGGGGTCGGCATGTCCACGGGGAGGAGCATGACGGCTCCTTCCAGGGGAACCGTCTCCTTCTTGGGGGGCGCTGTTGCCGGCAAAGAGGTCGGAACAGGGACCTTCGAGATGCGCGGGGTCGGCATGTCCACGGGGAGGGGCATGACGGCCCCCTCCAGGGGAACCGTCTCCTTCTTGGGGGGCGCTGTTGCCGGCACAGAGGTCGAAACAGGAACCTTCGAGCTGCGTGGTGTCGGCCTGTCCACGGGGAGGAGCATGACGGCTTCCTCCAGGGGAACCGTCTCCTTCTTTGGGAGCGCTGTTGCTTGCGGAGAGTTCGGAACAGGGCCGGGCGAGGTTCTCCTTTGCGGTCGGGGGGGGGGAGCGGGATCAAGTTTTAGTTGAGGGCGCAGGACCGGTCGGGGATTGGGCATTTCCAGGTTGGGAACCATGATGGGCTTTCCGCAGGTGCGGCAACGAACGCTGGCGGCTCTTGCTCCCTGGAACAACGCCGTACGCATATGGAAGCGGGACCGGCAGGCATCGCATTCGATGACCATCGACATGGCGGCACGACTCCTATCGCATGAGAACCATATTATCCGAAAACTCCGGGGGGAAGGCAAGGATCGGGCAGCGAGCTGGCAGCGAGCGGACGCCGTTTCGCAGGTGCCGAAATAGCGCAGCAAGCCGAGGCTGCGGAGCGATAGCCGCCCGCGAGCCCCTGGCACCGGGAGGGGAAAGGGCTTCTCCCCCCGGGGGGGGGCCGGATGACGAAGCCTTCGTGAAAAATTTTCAAATAGAAAATTCTCCCTGCAAGGCAGATGGAGCCCGAAAAGGATGCATTGACAACGACATCCATAGACTATAATATCCATAATACATATAGTGATTGCCTCCTGCCGAGGGGAGCGGCGGTATCCCCCGAAGCAAGGGAAAGGAGCAAAGCGATGGCGGATTCGTACAGGCCGGAAACGATCGCCCTGCACGGAGGGCAGAAGCCGGACCCCGCGACCAATGCGAGGGCGGTCCCGATCTACCAGACGACGTCGTACGTGTTCCACGACACGGCGCACGCCGCGCGCCTGTTCGGGCTTGCGGAGTTCGGCAATATCTACACCCGGATCATGAACCCGACCACCGACGTCCTCGAGCAGAGGATCGCGCAGCTGGAGGGGGGGACGGGCGCCCTGGCGGTGGCGTCCGGCCAGGCGGCGGAAACGCTGGCGCTCCTCAACATCGCGAACGCGGGGGACGAGATCCTCTCGTCGGCGTCCCTGTACGGGGGGACGTACAACCTGTTCCACTACACCTTCCCCAAGATCGGGATCGACGTGAAGTTCGTCGACCCCTCCGACCCGGGGAATTTCCGCAAGGCGATCACGAAGAAGACGAAGGCGATCTTCGCCGAGTCGATCGGAAACCCGAAGCTCGATACGCTGGACAACCGCGCGGTGGCCGACATCGCCCACGAGGCGGGCATCCCGCTGGTGATCGACAACACGATGCCGTCCCCCTTCCTGCTGCGGCCGTTCGACCACGGGGCCGACATCGTCATCCACTCCACGACGAAGTTCATCGGGGGGCATGGCACCTCCATCGGGGGGATCATCGTCGACTCCGGAAAGTTCGACTGGGGGAACGGCAACTTCCCGCAGTTCACCGAACCGGACCCCTCCTACCACGGCCTCAAGTTCTGGGAGGTCTTCGGAAACTTCCCCGGCCTGGGCAACGTCGCCTTCATCCTCAAGGCGCGCGTGCAGCTCCTGCGGGATCTGGGTCCGGCGATGTCCCCCTTCAACGCCTTCCTCTTCCTCCAGGGGGTGGAGACGCTTCCCCTGCGGATGGAGCGGCACAGCACGAACGCGTTGGCGGTGGCGAAGTTCCTGTCGAAGCACCCCAACGTGACGTGGGTCAACTACCCGGGGCTGCCCGACCATCCGCAGCACGGCCTGGCGAAGAAGTATCACCACCGCGGGCTGTACGGCGCGATCCTCGGGTTCGGCATCAAGGGGGGGATGGAGGCGGGGAAGAAATTCATCGACAACGTGAAGCTCCACTCCCACCTGGCCAACATCGGGGACGCCAAAAGCCTCGTGATCCACCCGGCGTCGACGACGCACCAGCAGCTCACCGGCGAGGAGCGGCTCGCGACGGGAGTGACCGACGATTACGTCCGGCTGTCGGTCGGGCTGGAGCATATCGACGATATCGTCGAGGACCTCGACCAGGCGCTCCGGAAGACGTGATCGCCCGGGGAAAAAAAGCCCGGAGGGGATCGTTTCCCTCCGGGCTTTTCGATAGATCCGCTTTCTTCCCTGCGCGCGCCTAGGCGGCCTTCCCCATCTTCTTGCGGACGTGCTCGCAGGCCTGCAGCACCTCGCTCTTGAACTGGTCGTAATCGACCTGCATCCCGTTGATGTAGGTGCTCCAGCCGGCCTGGGACTTGGCCCAGTGGACGGCGTCCTCGATCTCGGCGTCCGTCGCCCCGTTCAGCTTCGCCAACTCCGTGTGGTAGACGGCGCAGTACCGGCACCTGGTGGTCGCCGCAATGCCCACCCCGATCAGCTCCCGGTACTTGTTCGGAATCGGCCCCTCCTCCATCTGCACCTTCTTGAACAGGTCCCACTCGAGCTTGAGCGACGAATCCGGAACGAGCTTGAAAAAGCCGGGGACCAGTCCGAAGGTCTCCTTGATCTCCTTGTACACCTCTTCGCGCTTCATGGCTTTATCCCCCCAACAACAGTG
>DATEXR010000116.1 GCA_035256765.1 Candidatus Deferrimicrobiaceae bacterium
GCAGGCGGATGACGCACGACTCGGCTTCCATGATGAGGGAGGCGGAGGTCGCCACGAGCTTGAGGAGCCGGGAGAGGTCGAGCGTGGAGATGATGTTGATGCCGGCCTCGTTGATCGCGGCGATCTTCGTCATCCGCTGGGACGCGGTTTCCTCCCGGAGGGATACCCCCACCGAATCGGAAAGGAGAAGGACCGCTTCCTGGAGGGCCCCGATCTTCTCCGCGACCACTCCGCTTTGGGACACGGACTGGATCATGAGAACCCCGAGCGGTTCGTCGGCCGATACGAGCGGGAAGAAGAACATCTCGCCGCGCAGACGGCTGTCCGCCGACCGGTGGACCTCGCAGAGCGTGATGACCCTCCGTTCGCGCAGGGACAGATCCTCGATCGTTCCCGCCGCGGAATGGTGGACGACCTGGGCGGCGGGGGATACGCGCAGCGTGGTCGTGCGCAAATAGAAATCCTCGGTGTCCCTGTCGAAGAGGAGGATCGAGGACACCGAACCGGGGAGGAATCCTCCGGTTTCCTGGCAAAACTCCCTCAGCCTCTCCTCGATCGGCTTCCCGGACCTGAGAATTTCCCCTATGCGCCGCAGATAATCGGCAGGCATATCACTCCCGTCCCTCCTCCATGGAGACGCGTATGCGGATGCGCACGGGTTTCCCCGCCGCGTCGAGGAAAACCGCGGGCAGTACCGCATGTCCTCCCGGAGAAATGAACACCTCCTCGAACTTCAGGAACGTAAGCCCCTCCCCCTCCACTTTCATGGAAACGCCGGGACGGGTGACCTCCGCCGGCGCGGGCTCGTCAAACCTGTCGGGAATCTCGATCTCGATCTCTTCGGGGACTTCGACCGGAGCGCCCTCCTGCCAGGCTTCCTCTTTCCCGGCAGGTGTTTCTTCGGGAAACGATGCCGGGGAGACCTCTCTCGGCGGGGTGATCAACTCCAGCCCCTCCGGGATCTCCGTCTCCTCGGGGATCTCCTGGACCTCCAGGATCTCCTCGAGGTCCGGAATCTCCTCCGCGGAGATTGCACCCAGGCCCTCGGCAGCCTGCGGAATATCCCGCGGTTCCTCCTTGGGCCGGGTTTCCCGCGTCTCCCGGACCTCGGGGATCTCCTCGATCTCGGAGATCTCCTCCAACGGCTCCGGCTCCTCCGGTTGCGGTTTGATCCTGGCGGCGACATCTCTGATCGCCCCGGGACCCTCCCCTTCCGCCGTCTCCCCCGGAAGAAGGAGGGTCTTGCGAAGGGAGGCAAACACGAGCCGCGAGATGGCCACCAGCGTCTCGGCCACCCCGACGCCTTCCTTGGCGATCCCCTCGAAAACGGGGATATTCCGGTCGTTCAGTTGCGCGTTCAACTCCGACACGGACGAGATCTTCCGCAGGTCACGCTTGTTGTATTGCATCACGAAGGGAAGATCCTCGAGCTTTTTTCCGTAGGTGGAGAGGTTGTCCCGCAGGTTGCTCAGGCTCTCGAGATTGCTGCTGATCATGTCGACCTGGGAATCCGCCACGAAGACGACGCCGTCGACGCCCTGGAGGACGAGCCGCCTCGTCGCGTTGTAATAGACCTGGCCGGGCACTGTGTAGAGATGGAACCGCACCTTGAACCCCTTGATCTGGCCAAGGTCCACCGGCAGGAAGTCGAAGAAAAGCGTCCGGTCGGTCTCGGTGGGAAGGGAAATGAGTCTCCCCTTCTGCTCCGGCCTCAGTATCTGATGGACCATCTCGATGTTCGTGGTCTTGCCGGAAAGACCCGGACCGTAATACACGATCTTCGCGCTTAACTCTCTCGTGGCGTAATTGAAAAGTGCCATCCCGTCTCTCCTACTTTCGACTCTGGACCACCCGCTTCTTCGCCTCCGTGCGGATGACCATCGATATGTTCCGGTTGCGGGCCAGAAGGGCCAGATCGCTGACGGGAAGATGCCCAAGGAACCGCATCGCGACGGCGGGGGGGGTCCTCGGGTTCGCCACCAGGAGCAGTTTCACCCGGACGTTCTTCGCCCATTCCCGGCTTTCCGCGATGGCCCGGAGAATATCTTCATTCGTCAGCGTGGACCCGGCGTATGCGACC
>DATEXR010000117.1 GCA_035256765.1 Candidatus Deferrimicrobiaceae bacterium
CCGCCAGAGAAGTCCCGGCTCGGTTTCGCCTCCGGGGTCACGCTTGCAGGGGGGCGGCCCTTCCGGAATCGAAACCGGCGGAAAGGCATCCCTGTTATATATTTCGATATCGGGATGTTCACGTCGAACGCAAGGGAGGGACGGACGATGAAAGTGTATGTGGTCTTCTACTCCATGTACGGGCATGTCTATAGGATGGCGGAGGCCATCGCCGAAGGGGTGAAGGAGATAAAGGGGGCGGAAGTCTTCCTGCGGCGGGTTCCGGAGACGCTTCCGCCGGAGGTCCTCGGGAAGATGGGTGCGGTGGAGCCCCAGAAGGCGTTCGCCCACGTGCCGGTCTGCACGGTGGACGAGCTGGCGCAGGCGGACTCGATCCTCTTCGGGACCCCGACGCGCTTCGGCAACATGTGCGGCCAGATGCGCCAGTTCCTCGACGCCACCGGCCAGCTCTGGATGCAGGGGGCGCTCGTCGGCAAGGTCGGATCCGTTTTCACGAGCTCTGCGACCCAGCACGGCGGGCAGGAGTCGACCATTTTGTCCTTCCACGTCACCCTGCTTCACCAGGGGATGGTCGTCGTGGGCCTTCCGTACGCCTTCCAGGGCCAGATGCGGATCGACGAGATCACCGGCGGATCCCCCTACGGGGCGTCCACCATCGCGGGCGGCAAGGGGGAGAGGATGCCGAGCGAGAACGAGCTGGCCGCCGCGAGATTCCAGGGGAAGCACGTGGCGTCCATCGCCGCGAAACTCGCGAAATAGAGGGAAGAACCTTTTTATCCCGGGGCCGCAGGTACCGCGGTCAGGGCGGGGAAGGAAGAGCCTCCCGGGCCGCGGCAAGCAGCGTCTCCGTCGGGACGGCCCCCACGACGATCCGGTTTCCGATGAGGTAGGCGGGAACGCCCGTGATGCCGAGCTGCCCGGCGATCGCCTGGTTCGCGCGAAGCATCTGCTCGTAGGCCGGATCGCGAAAGGCCCGCTCGACGATTTCGGGCGACACCCCCGCTTCTTGCGCCAGGCTCCGGAGGACCCCGTCATCGCCGATGTTTCGCCCTTCTCCGAAAAAGGCCGCGAAAAGCTTTTCGTTCAGGGCCTCGAAGACCTCCGCTCCTTCCTCCTTCGCCGCCTCGGCCAGAAGGAGCGCCTTGTGGGAGTTCGTCGTGATCTTCCGTTCGGCGAGCGTGATCTTCTCCTCGTCCGCCATCCGGGAAAGATTCGCCATCATCTGCCGCCACTGTTCCGGTGGGTAGCCCAGTTCCGAAACCGGCACCCCCCCGGGGGGCGTATCCGGGTGGATCTCGAGAAAGCGCCGCTCGACCTTCAGATCGTAGCGCTCGGTGAGCCTCGCCAGTCGTCTGTCCCCTACATAGCAGAACGGGCAGATATAATCGGAAAATAAAACTACCGGAAGTTCCGGTTTCTCCATCCCGCCGACCGCCCTTCCCCCTGTTGGGGCGTAATGGATATTGGATACCCGGGCGAATCGGGCGATTCGCCCTTCTTTCGGAGAGACACTCTCACCGTGGACATTCCAAGGGGGGACATTCCGGGGACATTCCTATTTCGAGTAGTATGTTGAGGAGTGTCCCCCCGAGCGTTGAGGAGTGTCCCCCCCCAGCGCTGATTAGTGTCCCCGCACACGAAACGGGAGGAATCGGGGGACACGGCGCTGGTAGTTCCGGTACTCCTCCCCGAATTTGCGGACCATCCGCCGCTCCTCGAAAAACGTCCCCGCATAGAAATAGAGGATGACCATCGCTGCGGAGACGAGGGAATTCCGGGTCTGAACGGGGTGGAAGGCGAGGATCACGGAGATGCCGAGATAGAGCGGGTGGCGGACGATGCCGTACGCCTTGTGGGTGAAGAGACGGTCGTTGCGTTCCGGTTCCGGGGGTTCCCCTTGTTTGCTCCGCCGCCACTGGGTGATCCCCACGAACTCCTTTAGGTCCCAGGGGGTAAAGAATAGAAGCGCGGCCCCGCCGATCTGGACGACATGGAACAATAACCGAATTGTCCCCTCCAGACGGTAGAGCGGCCGGTCCGGCACGGCCTGGAGATACAGCACGAGGAGGAGGAATGCGGCGGCGGAATAGACGGTGAAGAGATAACGGTGGTGCGCGGCGAACGAGCGCTCCCCCATCATGCGGCGCGCCCAGCGCTCGTATCGTTCCGATACGGTCAGGCTGTGGAATGCCCCGAATGCCGTCCACGCAAGGATGACGCGCAGTACGTCCAGATTCCCCTCCTGCGCTCGCCGTGACCGGCACGATCGTTTTCTTCCCGCAAAGGACGGGGGAGAAGGCCTTCCGGCGGCGCCTTTTTCGACTATATCACCGAGCCCTTTTTCCCCATTCGGAACTTCCGGAAAGCGTTTCGCGGGAGGGCGCCCGAAAGGGAGAGGGTCACGTCGGTGTGAGATTCTTAAGGGGGATAATTTCCGGGAACTGATGGTGTTTCGCCATCAGTTTCTCTTTCCCCCCCCTCGAACATGCTTTGAGAAGATAGATCGATTCGACGTTGCGCAAGGCCGATCGCCCTTTCGTGGCCGGCGCGCGGGAAAGACTCCCCCGGCTTCTGTTCGGCCGGTTATACTGGGCCGGATGGATTGCCCTTTCTGCAAGATATCCTCCATGCGGCGCGTGCTCGCGGGGGGGAAGGAGATCGACCGGTGCCTTTCCTGCGGCGCCCTCTGGTTCGACTGCGGGGAGATCCGGGAACTCACCGACGGGCGCCTTGCGGCGGACGCGGAAGGGGAAACCCTCCCGGAGCCCCGGGGCGGGGAGCTCCCGAAGATGCACCGGCAGGCGGCGTCGCTTTTCTGCCCGCGGTGCGGAGGGCATATCCGAGCGGTCGACTTCCAGATGACGGGGATCCCCGTGCTTCACTGCCTTGCCTGCCACGGATATCTCGCCCCGCGCCGCTGCGCAGCCGCCATTTCCGCCCGGTTCCGTTCCTTCCGTCAGCAGGGCAAGGCGTTCGCGGATCTGGGGGAGTCGCTCGCCAGGGCGGTCAAGCGCCGGATGGAGCTTCAGCACGGCCCCGTCGTGCGCCCCTCCGACGTGCAGATTCCCCTCCCGGTGGTGGTTCCGCTCGCCGACGGGGGACCGTCCCCTTCGTCGTTTCCCGTCGTGACCTACCTTCTGATCGGGCTTTCGATCGGAGTCTACCTCTTCTCCCGGATCGGGGGAGGGACCCCGTCGCTGCCGGGAGGCCTTTCCGGGCTGCCGCCCGGGGCGGGGATCTCCTGGGGTTTTCTTCCCGCGGTGCTCGTCTCGATCTTCCTGCACGCGGGCGTGCTGCCGCTTGCCGCCGGCGTCCTCTTCCTGTTCGTCCTGGGGGATAACGTCGAGGACCGGATGGGGTGGCTCCCGTTTCTTTTTCTTTATCTTTTGTGCGGCGTCTTCGCGGGGGCGGCCCACTTGCTGTGGGGGAAGCCGGAAGGATACGCGGCCCTCGGGTCGGCGGGGGCGGTGGCGGGGGTGCTGGGCGCCTATCTCGTCTTCTTCCCGGACGTCTCCATCCGGATGTACGGGCTGGGGCAGATCCGGACCGTCCCGGCCTATCTGTTCGCCTGCGCTTGGGTGGCCGCCGCGTTCCTCATCGGCCCCGGCCCGTTCACGGATCTTGTCAACCCCGCCCTCCTCTCCCTACCCGGGAACATCGCGGGATTCGGGGCGGGGGTTTCCGGCGCGGTTCTCTGGCAGTTCTGGGAGACACCGTCCCCCGTTCCTCCCCCCCCGGACGAAGGATGACGGTTTTTCCGCAGATTCGACCTGTCCTCCCGGCCTTATAAGGAATCAAATGGGTGAACGGAGAAGAGGAATCCGCAAGGCAATTCTTTTCCCAATTGTCGAGAAATGTTCCCCTTTTTCTCCCGGCCGATGTCCCGCCCCAGGGCCCCGGGATTCCTCCTCACAGGGAATATTAATATTATCAATAGGTTACGACATGTTCGCCGGTCGTTCCAATAGGAATTGATTTTGCATCCCTTACAGGACATATTTCTTTGTTTTGTTTCATAATTTATTACGTTTCGAGGGAAATTCCCGCGAATTGTCGAGAGGCGTCGGAGGAATTCCAGCGAGGCAGGACGATCCGGCCATCGGGGGATAGAGAAAAGGGGAGAGATGAAACGACTCCTTTTCGCGGCGGTTATTGCCGTTTGCTTCTCTGGAGTATGCCTCGCCGGGGAGAAGACGGAACGGAAGGACGAGAACGACCGGGTGAGCTACAGCGTTGGGTATCAGATCGGGGGGGACTTCAAGCGCCAGGGAGTGGAACTGAATCCCGAAAAACTCGTGAAAGGGATCCAGGACGCCCGGTCCGGCGCGGAGCCCCTGATGACCCGGCAGGAAATGCACCAGGCCCTGGTGGACCTGAAAAAGAAGATCATGGCCGAGGAGCGGAAGCGGCGGAAGGAAGAGGCCGAGAAGATCCGCAAGGATGGGGAGGCGTTCCTCGCCGCAAACGGGAAGAAGAAAGGGGTGGTGACCCTCCCGAGCGGCCTGCAGTACAAGGTGATCGTGGAAGGGTCCGGGAAGTCGCCGAAGGCGACCGACGAAGTCACGGTTCACTACCGAGGGACCCTCATCGACGGGACCGAGTTCGACAGTTCCTACCAGAGGGGGAAGCCGTCGACCTTCCGGGCCGACAGCGTCATCGCCGGCTGGAAAGAAGCCATTCCGATGATGAAGGAAGGCGCGAAGTGGGAGCTCTTCCTCCCCGCGGACCTGGCCTACGGCGAACGCGGCGCCCTCCCCAACATTCCCCCCAACTCCGCCTTGATCTTCGATGTGGAGATGATCCAGGGGAATTGAGCCCGTCGCTTCCCGGGGTTTCTACTTTCCTTTGCGCAGCACCCGTTTGTCCCCCACCCGCAGGGTGACCTTGGACATGTCGAAGTGTTCGAGCAGCGGGATGACGTATTTCCGTGAGAGGCCGCCCGCCAAGTCCTTGAACTCCGGAACGGTGATCTCGCCCTTCTTCTCGAGGGAAGAGACGAGTTTCTCCTTCAGGCCCCCGATCACGCCCGCGTCGAAATAAAGATCCTTGACGCGCACGATGGCGCCCGACTTGACCAGTCCCTCGAGCGTCTTGTCGAACTCCTTTTTGTCCGGGG
Source organism: Candidatus Deferrimicrobiaceae bacterium (assembly GCA_035256765.1). Taxonomy (NCBI): domain Bacteria; phylum Candidatus Deferrimicrobiota; class Candidatus Deferrimicrobia; order Candidatus Deferrimicrobiales; family Candidatus Deferrimicrobiaceae; species Candidatus Deferrimicrobiaceae bacterium. The sequence goes on from DATEXR010000117.1 coordinate 5,117, forward strand.
GGCGCAGCGTGTCCACAAGCTCCGGCTTCGACAGCGCGGCGAGGCCCGAATCGCGCAACTTCTGCGCAATCGAATGGGCCAGGGAAGAGGTGAGCTCGACCGACCTGGGGCGCCTCGCGGACAAGAGGAAAGAATCCCCCGTTCTTTCCGTCTCCGGGCGTGCCGCGAGGGAAAGTTCGACGAGTTCCGGGTCGGTCCCGACGGGAAACTGGGCGGCGATCTCCTCGCGGAGGAACCCCTCCCGGTCCGGGAAGCGGTCGTGGAGCGCCGCCAGCGCGAGGATCCCCTCCGTTCCGATCTCCTCCACGGTGGCGGAGTGCCAATAACGGTTCCCGCCGGCATCCGCCCGGATCTTTTCCGAGGAAAGGAGGCGCTCGATCCGGCCTTGCGCCGCGGCAAGCCCTACCCCTGCGATGACGGCGGCCTCCTTTTTCCCGAGCCCTTTACGCCCCGCCTCCTCGAAGGCGGCCAGGATCCGGGCCGCCGGCTCGGGCGACCGCAAAACGGGCAGCGCCGGCGGGACCGCTTTTCCCGTCCCCCTGCGCCGCGGGGGATAGGGGTTCAGGATTTGCCCTCCCCCGATCGTGTACCCGAAGTTCTCGAGCGGGGAGAAGCCGCGCAGGATGAACCGGTCCCCCCCCGCGAGGACGATCTCCTCGTCGAGCTCGATCCTTGCGTACCCCGATCCGCCGGGCGGTATCTCCGCGGCGCCGTACAGAAGGACCTTCGCCAGGGAAGAGGATGTTCCCGCGTGGAACGAGGCGCGCGCGCGGTTTTTCAGCGGCCGGGGGGCGAGCGGCAGGTATTCGAGGTATGCGTCGGCCGCCTTCGTGGGGGTAAAGGTTCCCGGGTGGCACAGGACCGACCCGCGCGGCACGCTCTCTTTTTCCACCCCCTGCAGGTTCACCGCGGTGCGCGTTCCCGCGGAGGACGATTCCGCCTGCCCCCCGTGGACCTGCAGCCCCCGGACGCGGGCGACCGGCCCGCCGGGCAGACCCTGGATCTCGTCCCCCGTCCGGACGGTCCCGCCCGTGATCGTTCCGGTCACCACCGTGCCGAACCCTTTCATGGAAAACGACCGGTCGACGGGAAGGCGGAAGAAAAGCTCGGGGTCCTTTCCCTTGACGCGCGCCGCGATGGCGTCGAGCGCATCGACAAGCGCCGGAAGCCCCTCCCCCGTGACCGCGGAGACCCGCACGACGGGGGCGTCGCGAAGGAAGGTGCCCCCGACGAATTTTCGCACCTCCTCTTCCTGGAGGGCGGCCCAGTCGGCGTCCGCCTTGTCGCATTTGGTCAACGCCACGAGCCCGTCGCCGATCGAGAGGAGCCGGCAGATGTCGAGGTGCTCCCGCGTTTGGGGCATCACCCCCTCGTCCGCGGCGACGATCAGCATCACGATGTCGATCCCGGCGGCGCCCGCGACCATCGTCCGAACGAACTTCTCGTGCCCGGGCACGTCGATGATCCCCGCGAGCGTCCCGGAGGGGAGCAAAAGGTGGGCGAACCCCAGTTCGATCGTGATCCCCCGCTCCTTCTCCTCCTTGAGCCGGTCCGGGTCGACCCCGGTGAGCGCCTTGACGAGCGCGCTTTTGCCGTGGTCGATGTGACCCGCCGTTCCGACGATCACCCTCTTCGACATGGGCCTATCTTACCGGATCCGGGGGGAGGTGGTATGGTTAAGGGGAAGAGAAGGGAGGAAGGAGGCGGCGCTGGACTCCCCGCACAGGATCCCGATCGAGGACCACATCGACCTGCACGCCTTTTCCCCGAAAGAGGTCGTCTCCGTGGTGGAGGAGTATCTCGAGGAGGCGTCGAACCAAGGCTTGCGGCAGGTCCGGATCATCCACGGACGCGGAACCGGAACACAGAGGCAGATGGTCCGGGCCGCTCTTTCCCGCCACCCGAGGGTGGAGGCGTTCGGGAACGCCCCGCCCGAGGCCGGCGGATGGGGAGCCACCTTCGTGCTCCTGCGGGGTCCTTGAAGGAGAGCCCTATCTCCGAAGGGTGATCTCGATCCGGTTCACGCTCTTGACGAGGGTATGGTCCTTCTTGATGACCTGTTCGCCGTCGAGCGATTTCTTCATGAGGGACAGCACGGCCGCGTGGAGCGGGGACGCCGGCTTGTCGGGGAGTCGGTAATCGATCCAAAGGCCGTCCTTCTTGGATTCGACGAGCCCGGCCTCGGATAGGGTCTTCAGGTGGTGCGACACGTTGGGCTGCGATCCTTTGAGGACGTGCTGGATCTCGCAGACGCATAAAGGCCGTGCCTCGAGCATCTTCAGGATCCGGAGACGCGTCTCATCCGACAGGGCCTTGAACAGTTTGGTCGTGGTCTTCAATGGAATCCCCCCCCCCGGGTAATAATATAACGTAATCCTTGCAGTCCGGCGCGGTCAAGCGGGACGATGGGGAGATCGGGCGGGGCGGCGGCGAGGGGGAATGATGGCGAAGGGGAAAGCGAAAGGGTCGCGCGAGGGGCGCAAAACCGTGCTCTTCCTGTGCACCGGGAACGCCTGCCGCAGCCAGATGGCCGAGGGGTGGGCGAAGGCGCTGAAATCGGAGGAGATCGAGGTCTTTTCCGCCGGAGTCGCGCCGTGCTACGTCCATCCGACGGCGATCCGGATCATGGCGGAGGCGGGGGTCGACATCTCCGGGCAATACTCCAAGCACGTGGAGGAGATGGACGGAATCCGCTTCGACTACATCGTGACGCTTTGCGACCACGCCGGCAAGGTGTGCCCCTACCACCCCGGCCTCGGGAAGCGGGTCCACCGTCCGTTCGAGGACCCCGTCTACGCGCGCGGGACGGAGGAGCAGGTGCTCGCCCGCTTCCGGGACGTCCGGGACCAGATCCGCCGTTTCGTCGAGGGGATGCCGGAGAATCTCGAGGACCCCGCGGGGGAAGGGTGAGCCGGCCGCCATGAAGGGTTTCGTCGTACTCCCGCCTTCCCGGGCGCTTCCCCCGCCGGGGCCCGCGGACGCGCCGTCCCACCAACCTCTTCCCCCGCTACTTCGTGGTCCGGAGCGAGCGGCACCTCGAGCAGATCAAACACCAATTTATGGATGCTGTCGATCCTGCCGGAGAACACGATCATCTTACCCCCGTCGGACGCCCGTGAGATCGCGGTGAATATCCCAAACCGGGTGAAGCAAGTACGGAGCGGGACGCTCAAGCCGATGTCGGCTGCGGCGGGAAGATGTTTGGTTAGCCCTCGAACCGCCTGTTCCTGAATATGTGGGACGTGCACCGGACATTGTGGTGGAGAGTCCGTTACCGCACGCCTCGCCTACACGTCATCGCCAAGGCCGGGGCCTATTAGCCTCAGTCGATCCCTTTCAGCGGCACCGGAAGGGTTTTCCGTCCGCAAATTCCGCCGTATTACCCAACTCTTCCTGAATGCGCAGGAGTTGATTGTATTTACATACCCGATCGGTCCTACAGGCACTGCCGGTCTTGATCTGCCCCATCCCCATCGCAACGGTGAAATCGGACAAAAAGGGATCCTCCGTCTCCCCCGACCGGTGGGAAACCACCGCCGTCCAGCCGGCATTCCTTGCCATTTGCACCGCAGCCACGGTTTCACTGATGGTCCCGATCTGGTTCAGCTTGATCAGAACGGAATTTGCTGCCCGTTCCTCTATGCCCCGGGAAAGAAGAGCGGTGTTGGTCACGAAGATGTCGTCCCCGACGATCTGGACCTTTTCTCCCAGTTCCGCCTGAAGCATCTTCCACCCGGCCCAATCGTTTTCCGCCAGCCCGTCCTCGATCGACACGATCGGGAATTGGCGGACGAGGTCCGCATAGAGCGCGACCATCTCCTCGGAGGTCCGGGCGGACCCGTCGGATTTTGAAAAGACGTACTTCCCGTCCTCGAAAAACTCGCTTGCCGCCGGGTCCAGCGCGATCGCAACGTCCTTTCCTGGCCGAAAACCTGCTGCCGAGATTCCTTCCAGGATCGCCTCGATCGCCTCCAGGTTGCTCTTGAGCATGGGGGCGAATCCTCCCTCGTCTCCTACGGCCGTCTGATACCCTTTTTTCCGCAAGACGCCTTTCAGGGCGTGGAACGTTTCCACTCCGAGGCGCAGGCTCTCGGAGAACGTGGGCGCACCGTGGGGAACGATCATAAACTCCTGAAGATCGACGTTGTTGTCGGCATGCTTCCCGCCGTTGATGACGTTCATCATCGGGACGGGAAGGAGATTCGCCGTGGGACCGCCGAGATACCGGTAAGCGGGCAAACCTAGCGAGAGGGCCGCGGCCTTGCAGGCGGCAATGGAGACGCCGAGAATGGCGTTCGCCCCCAGCTTTTCCTTGTGGACCGTTCCATCCAGACGGATCATTGCGCGGTCGATGACAAGCTGTTCGGCGGCGTCCATTCCGATGACGGTCGGTCCGATGACTTCATTTACGTTTTTCACCGCGCGAAGAACCCCTTTCCCGCCGAACCGTTTCTTGTCCCCGTCGCGCAGCTCTACGGCTTCCCTTTTTCCCGTCGAGGCTCCCGAGGGGATCGCGGCCCGCCCGAGAACTCCGTTCTCCAGCACAACGTCCACTTCGACGGTCGGGTTCCCGCGCGAATCGAGGATCTCCCTGGCGACTACCTTCTGGATTCTGTTCATCCGTCCTCCTCCTTGGAGAGATTTTTTTCGGCCGATAGAAACGACGACCCGGGCAAACCGATGAAAATAGCCCGTTATTCTCCACCATCACCGGGGATCGGTTCCCTCGCTTCCATTTCCCGGCGGTAGGCGGCCACCAGCTCCCTGATTTCCTGGGGAGGATCGCCAAATTCGAGGAGCACCTTCCGGAGGAACCGGATCTCCTGGCGAAGCTGTCTGTTTTCCCACTCGATACATCGGTAAGACGCCTCGGTCCCCGAAAGCCGCATCTCCAGATTTCGGATCTCTTCCGACATTTCATATGCCTTGAAATTGATCGCGGCAAACCGGGTGGACAGCTCGTTGACCA
>DATEXR010000118.1 GCA_035256765.1 Candidatus Deferrimicrobiaceae bacterium
GTCCAGGCCGTCGACCGGGAGAGCATCGACGCGGCGGAGAGGGAAGTGGTGTCCCTTCTCCGGCAGCGGCACCGGATCGGCAGCGGCCAGGAGGAGGACTTCTCCGTGCGCAATCTCTCGGAGATGCTCGAGGTCGCGGAAGCCTCGACGCGGGTCATGAGCCTGCTGCTGGGGGCGATCGCCTCGGTTTCGCTCCTCGTGGGCGGGATCGGGATCATGAACATCATGCTGGTCTCGGTCACGGAGCGGACGCGCGAGATCGGGATCCGGCTCGCCGTGGGGGCGAAGGAGCGGGACATCCTGGTCCAGTTCCTGATCGAGGCGGTGTTCCTCTCGGTGGCGGGCGGGGCGATCGGGATCCTTCTGGGGATCGGGGGGTCGCTCCTCATCTCGCGGTTCGCCGGCTGGTCCACGCTCATCTCGCCCGGGGCCGTCCTCGTCGCGTTCAGCTTCTCCGCCGCGGTCGGGATCTTCTTCGGGTTCTACCCGGCCCGCAAGGCGTCGCGGCTCGACCCCATCGAGGCCCTGCGGCACGAGTAGCCGGCCCCCAGAGGCCCATTCCCGGAAGATTCCGGCATTCGAGTCCCGCTGCATCCCTGCCGGCTTCGTTGCCTTCCCTCGCCGTACCGCTGCGGGTACGCCTCGGTCTGGCGCCTCGCCGGACAGGGCGCATCGGCCCTCTCGGTGCACGGACTCTTCAGGAACGGGCCTCTGGAGGCCGGCAAGAACAGGGACGTTCATAAGAACTCTTCCTCCCCTGCTTGGGGTGCCGCATCTGCGCGCCCCGTTACGAGGGCGCCGGGAGCGGCTTCGCGGCCTCGGAGGGGGCTCCGTTCGTGGCTCGCCGTGCGGTGAACCTGCACGGCTGCGCTTAACCTCACTCCGCCCTCCTCCTTCGGCCTGCTCCGCCCACGGTGCGCCCGGACGCGAGTGCGCCGGCAACCGGAGGACCCGGGGCGCAGCGGGGGGTTCCGCGTAGCGGCCTATGGAGCGAGGCAGAAATTGCGTCGAGCGGAATCGGCAGCGAGCGGGCGCAAGGTCGCGAGCGTAGCGGAGGGGAATCCCCCGCAAGCCAGGGTCCTCCGGTCGCGGTCCTACCCCGGACTCCCCCGCGGAGGTTTCCCGGCTTTCGACGGGGTGCTCCCTCTGTATAATGGATCGACCTTTTCGCAGAAGGGCAATGCGGACCTCCCGGAGAGGGTTCAGAATGAGCGACAGACCGAAAGTGGTGATCACGCGGAAGTTGCCCGGGGTTTCCCTGTCGAGGATCGGGGAGAAGGCGGAGGCGGTGCTGTCGGACCGCGACGGGCCGATGCGCCGCAAGGAACTGCTCGGGAAGGTCCGCGGCGCCTCCGGCATCCTCTCCACGCTGGCGGACCGCATCGACGCCGCCCTCATGGACGCCGCGGGGAAGACGCTGCGGGTCGTGTCCAACTTCGCCGTGGGGGTCAACAACATCGACGTGGCGGAGGCGACGCGCAGGAGGATCCGCGTCTGCAACACCCCCGACGTCCTCACCGAGGCGACCGCGGACCTCGGGTTCGGGCTCCTGATGGCGGCCGCGCGCAGGTTCTCCGAATCGGAGCGGTTTCTTCGGGAGGGGAAGTTCTCGGGGTGGGACCCGTGGGGGTTTCTGGGGGTTCCCGTGTTCGGGAGGACGCTGGGGATCGTCGGGATGGGCAAGGTCGGCAGCGCCATCGCCGGGCGCGCGAGGGGGTTCGAGATGCGGGTCCTCTATCACAACCGTAACCGGCTCCCGAAGGCGCGGGAGAACGCCCTCCAAGTCCGGTACGCGGGGCTTGACGAACTGCTATCGGCGAGCGATTTCGTCGTGCTCTGCGTCCCGCTCACGCCGGAGACGCGGGGGATGATCGGCCGGGATCGCCTGCGGAGGATGAAGAGGGAGGCGGTCCTGGTGAACGTCTCACGCGGGGAGGTGGTCGACGAGAAGGCGCTTGCCGAGGCGCTCCGCGAGCGGCGTATCTTCGCGGCGGGTCTGGACGTCTACGAGAAGGAGCCGAAGATCCACCCCGGGCTGCTACGCGCCCCCTCCGCGGTGCTCCTTCCCCACCTGGGAAGCGCCACGACGGAGACCCGGGAGCGGATGGGGGGGTTGGCCACCGAAAATCTGCTGGCCGTCCTCTCGGGGGGCGACCCCCCGTGTCCCGTCAATTGAAGCCGAACCCCTTCCGTCTCAGGATCTCGGCCGGGTCGAACCCCCCCGTCTTGGAAAAGGGGATCCGGACGACGCCGACCATCGGGGTGTGGAAGCCGACGGATCCGTTGAACTCGTAGGTGACGGACCGGCCCAGGAGAGCGTCCCGGGCGGCGGTTACGATCAATTCGGGACGGAGGGAGAACGGCACCTTCACCACGGTCAGTCCCGACGCCCCGATACGGATGTCGTCGCGGTGCTCCCCTCCCGCGACCGTTTCCCGGCCGATGATCGCGGTATAGGCGACGTAGGAGACGTTCAGGGGATAGTCGTTCGGATTGTCCACCTCGAGGATCAGGGAGAGATTCCACGGCTTCCCGGGGTCGGTGAGCGGGTTCGACATGAGCGTCACGTCGATCAGACGGACCTTCGGTGTTTTGAACATTTCCTTGACCATGCCTCTGCAGGAGAGCGGGGAGATCGCGAGGGGCAGGAGGAGAAGGAGGTAGATCCGCTTGGGCGTGCGCATCTCCGATATCCGGGTTCCCTTGGGCTTCCCGGAAGAGGACCTCCTCTCGAAAGTTATTCTCATTATAGGAGTTCCCGGGGACGAGGTGGTGCATTTTTCCGTCGTCCGCCGCGGGATCGACGCAAGGCGCAAGGGGTCGATCCGGCGTGTCTACGCGGTGGATGTTTCCCTCGGCTCCCCCGCCCTCGAAGGGGAGGTCTGCGCCCGGGTTTCCTCGGCGCGTCCCCTTCTCCCCGCACCCGACCCGTTTCCCCGAGTCCCCGTCCCTCCCCCGCGCGTGCGGCCGGTCGTCGTGGGGGCCGGCCCCGCCGGCCTGTTCGCCGCCCTCACCCTCGCCGGGCACGGCGCGCCGCCGATTCTTCTGGAGAGAGGGCGTCCGGTCGAGGAGCGTTCCCGGCAGGTGGCCGTCTTCTGGAAGGAAGGGGTTCTGGACCCGGAGAGCAACGTGCAGTTCGGGGAGGGCGGTGCGGGGACGTTTTCCGACGGGAAGCTGACCACGCGGATCGGGGATCCGCTGGTCGAGCACGTGATCGGCGTCTTCGCCAAATTTTCCGGCCTTCCGGATCTGCCCCGGGAGGCGAAACCGCACGTGGGGACGGACCGCCTCCGGAAGTTCTGCGTCCGGATGCGGGAGAAACTTGCCTCGCTGGGGGTCGAGGTCCGGTTCGGGGCCCGGGTCGACGGGATCGGGACGGGGGGCGGGTCCCTCCGGTCGGTCCGCCTGTCCAGCGGCGAAGAATTTCCCTGCGAAAACCTCGTGCTGGCGATCGGGCACTCCGCCCGGGACACGGTCCGGATGCTTCTTTCCCAAGGGGTCCGGATCTCCGCGAAGCCATTCGCCGTGGGGTTCCGCGTGGAGCATCCCCAGGAGCGGATCGACCGGATCCAGTACGGGAGAATGGCGGGGAATCCCGGTCTGCCCCCCGCCGACTACCGACTGACGGCGCGCACTCCCTCCGGGCGCGCGGTCTACTCCTTCTGCATGTGCCCCGGAGGCGAGGTGATGACCGCCTCGTCCGGGCCCGGGGAGCTGCCCGTGAACGGGATGAGCGCCCATGCGAGGAACTCGGGGTTCGCCAGCAGCGGGATCGTGGCGGCCGTGACGGAGGACGATTACGGGACCGGCGACGTCCTGGCGGGCGTCGACCTGCAGAGGATCATCGAGGCCCGCGCCTTCCGGAAAGGGGGCGCTGATTTCGGCGTCCCCGCCATGAATCTATCGTCCTTCCTCACGGGGAAAAATCTCAACCTCTCCCGGGGGAGGGCGCTTGCCCCCCGGGTCGTGCGGGCGAACCTGGCCGGCATCCTGCCGCCCCGGGTGGAGGAAGACATCCGGTACGCGCTGGGGAAGTTCGGGGAGTCGATGCGCGGGTTCCTCTCCCAGGAGGGGACCCTGTACGCGGTCGAGTCGCGCACCTCCTCCCCCGTGCGGATCGAGCGGGAGAATTATGAGTCGGTTACCGTAAAAGGGCTGTATCCTGTGGGAGAGGGGGCGGGGCAGGCGGGGGGGATCGTCTCTTCCGCGGTGGACGGGATCCGTGCGGCGCTTTGCATCCTGGGAAAATTCTCCGGCGAAAAGGCGGGATAGGCGATGCCCAAGACGAAATTCGTGAAGGACATCCAGGAAGGGGAGCAGGTGAGGGACCTTTTCCTGGTGAGCAACAAGGCGGTTCTTTCCAGCAACTCCGGGAAGCCGTATATCAACCTCTCCCTGCGCGACCGGACCGGCCAGGTGGAGTGCCGCGTCTGGGACCGGGCCGAGGAGATCGCGAAGCGGTTCGACCGGGACGACATCGTCGAGGCGACGGGGAGCGCCATCCAGTACCAGGGGCGGATCCAGCTCAAGGTGCAGGATGTCCGGAGGGTGGAAGGGGAGGCGGACCTCTCCGATTTTCTCCCCGTGACCCGGAAGGGGATCGACCTTCTCTGGCAAGAACTGCAGGGGCTGGTGGGGGGGATCGCGGATCCGGACCTCTCCCGGCTGCTCCGGCAGGTCTTCCCGGACCCCCCGTCGACGGAGACGGCTCGACGGTTTAGGCAGGCCCCGGGGGGGAAGAGCATGCACCACGACTACATCGGGGGGCTGCTGGAGCACACGGTCTCGGTCGCCGCGATCTGCCGTTTCCTGTCCGGGCATTACGAAGGGGTGGACGCCGACATGCTGATTGCCGGCGCCCTCCTCCACGACATCGGGAAAGTAGGGGAGCTCTCCTACGAGGGGGCGTTCGACTACACGGACGAGGGGCGCCTGCTCGGGCACCTGTACATGGGCGCCGAGTGGGTGGCCGCGGAGTGCGCGCGGATCGAGGGGTTCCCCGCCGACAAGACGATGCTCCTGAAGCACATGGTCCTCTCCCACCACGGGGAGCTCGAGTACGGTTCCCCGAAGCGGCCCAAGACCCTCGAGGCGATCCTATTGCACTTCGTCGAAAACATGGACTCGAAGGCCAACGCCTTCCTCGAGGCGGTCGGGGACCTGCGGGAGGGGGCGAGCTGGACCGACTACCAGCGGATGTTCGAGAGAACCCTGTTCGCGGGGAAGAGGGAAAAGAAGTAAAGGCCCCGCCGTTTCCCCGGGGGACACGGGGCCGGGTCAGCCCACCTCGTCGAAGGCCCGGAGGCGGAAGATGACGCCTTCGATCGATTCCGCCAGCCGGCGCACCGCCCCGTGGTCGAGGGCGGGGAGGGCCACGGCGGTCGCCGTGACCGAGGGGATGTGCCTGGGCGCCTCCCGGAGAAAGTCGAGGAGGGCGGCGAAGGAGGCCTCTCCGTACCGGTTCGGGCAGATCCGGGCGTAAGTCGCGGCGTCGGGGGCGTTGAGGGAAACGGAGAGGGCGTCGACCAGGCCGGCGAGCTCCGGCAGGACGTTGCGCCCGTGGACGAGGTTCGCCAGCCCGTCGGTGTTGACCCGGATCGTGGCGCCCTTCGCCTTGAGCGCAGCGGCGATCTCCTTGACCTCCGGGAGCCGGAGGAGCGGTTCCCCGAACCCGCAGAAGACGACCTCGTCGTACACGGCGGGGTCGCCGACCTCCGCGATCGCCTCGCCCACGCCGGGTTCCCCGGGAAGCTTCAGGTAGTGTCCCTTCACGTGAAAGTCGCCCCGCTTCGCGCAGAACGTGCATACGTTGGTGCACCGGTTGGTGATGTTCAGGTACAGGGAGTTCCGGATCCGGTACGCGATGCGGACCTCCTCGTCGGCGGGGATCCGGAAGATCCGCTTCGCGCTCATCGTGGTGACCCGGGCCACGTCCTCGACGGACAGCCCTTTGATCTCGGCGATCCGTTTCGCCACGAGGGGGACGTACGAGGGCTCGTTCGTCTTCCCCCGGTGCGGGACCGGGGCCAGGAACGGGCTGTCGGTCTCGATCAGCAGCTTCTCGAGCGGGAGGCGGCGGACCGCCTCCGCCTGGGTCTCGGACCCCTTGTAGGTGATCGCCCCCGGCAAAGAAATGAGGAAGTTCATCCCGATCGCCCGGCGCGCCATCGCCAGGTCCCCGGAGAAGCAGTGGATGATCCCCCCCACTTCGGAGGCCCCCTCCTCCGCGAGGAGGGAAAGCACCTCCTCGTGGGCGTCCCGGTCGTGGACGACCACGGGGAGATTTCGCTTCCGGGCGAGGCGGATCTGCTCCCGGAACGCGGCGCGCTGCGCGTCCCTCGGGGACCGGTCCCGGAAGAAGTCGAGCCCCGTCTCGCCGACCGCGACCACCTTGTCGCACCGCGAGAGGAGGTCGAGACGCGAAAGGAGTTCCTCCGAGCATTCGGAGGCGTCGTGCGGGTGGAGCCCCACGGCCGCGTAGACCCCTCCGTGACGGTGGGCGATCTCGGTCGCCTTCTCGTCGCTCCTCGGGTGGATCCCGATCGTGACGATGTGGGCCACCCCCGCCTCGCGGGCCCGGCGGACGACGTCATCCTCCGCGTCGCAGAGCGGCGGAAGATCCAGGTGGGCGTGTGTGTCGAAAAACATCGGGCTTCGCTTCGGTCAGCCCCTCTCAGGAGCGTCCCCCGCCGGCCTCCTCGATCCGGGGAAAGGCGATCACGGAGCGGGGGAGCGTGGCCCCGACGCGCAGGGTCCCCCAGCGGCCCGCCTCGGAAAGGGTCGCCTGCTCCACCCTGCCGTCGCATCCGAGCGCCTCCCACATCCGCTGCCCGGCCGCGGGGGTGAACGGGGACATCAGCAGGACGCAGACCCGGGCCGCCTCGAGGGCGTTGTAGAGGACGGTCCCGAGCCGGTCCTTCTTCGCGGGGTCCTTCGCCAGGGACCAGGGGGTGTTCGTGTCGATGTACTTGTTCGCCGTGTCGGACAGGCTCTGGATGGCCGCGAGGATTTTGTGGAACTCCACCTCCTCCATCGCCGCGTCCGCAGCGGGCAGGATCTCGCGGGCGGCGCCGGTCAGCCGGTCGTCGGAAGGTTCGGGCGCGGACGGGGAGGGGACGACGGCCCCGAAATATTTCCCCAGCATGTTGAGCGACCGGTTGAGGAGGTTTCCCAGGTTGTTCGCGAGGTCGGAGTTGATCCGGTCCACGAGCGCCTTCCGGGTGAAGTCGCCGTCCTTCCCGAACGGCACCTCGCGGAGCAGGAAGTAGCGGAAGGCGTCGGCCCCGTACTTCTCCACCATCTCGTACGGGTCGACCACGTTGCCCAGCGACTTGCTCATCTTCTGCCCCTCGACGGTCCACCATCCGTGGGCGAAGACGCCCAGGGGAGGCGCGATGCCGGCGGACAGGAGGAACGCCGGCCAGTAGATGGCGTGGAACCGGAGGATGTCCTTCCCGACCATGTGGATATCGGCCGGCCAGAAGTCGGTGAACGCCTCGGTGCGCTCCGGGTACCCCAGCCCCGTGATGTAGTTCGTCAGGGCGTCGTACCAGACGTAGATGACGTGTCCTTCCGCGCCGGGGACCGGGATTCCCCACGTGAGCGAGGTGCGCGACACGGAGAGGTCGGTAAGCCCCCCCTCCACGAAGGCGATGACCTCGTTCCGGCGGCTCTCCGGGCGGATGAATTTCGGATTCTTCTCGTAGAACGCGAGAAGCGGCTTCTGGAATTTCGACAGCCGGAAGAAGTACGACGGCTCCTTCCGTTTCTCCGCCGGCCTCCGGCAGTCCGGGCACGACCCGTCGACCAGCTGCAGGTCGGTCCAGTACGACTCGCAGGGCGTGCAGTACCACCCCTCGTACGTCCCCGGGTAGATGTCCCCGTTGGCGAGCGATTTCCGGAAGATGTCCTGGACGGAGGCGTAGTGGCGCGGCTCGGATGTCCGGATGAAGCCGTCGTTGCTGATGGTGAGCGCGGGGGAGAGCCCCTGGAAGCGGGTGACGACGCGGTCGGCGAGTTCCTTCGGGGAGATCCCCTGCCGGGTCGCGCTCTTGTTCACCTTCTCCCCGTGCTCGTCGGTCCCCGTGAGGAAGAAGACCCTCTGCCCCTTCATCCGGTGCCACCGCGCGAGCGCGTCGCAGGCGATCGTCGTGTAGGCGTGGCCGATGTGGGGGACGTCGTTCACGTAGTAGATCGGGGTCGTGATGTAGAACGTCCCCTTCACCTGTGCGTGCCTCCCGGTGCCAGGTGCTCGCGGGCGGCTTCGTCTCCGCTACGCTTGCGACCTTCGCCCGCTCGCTGCCGTTCCGCTCGATGCAATTTCCACCTCGCTCCATAGGCTGCTGCGGGGAACACCCCGCATCGCCTAGGGTCTCCGGTACCGGGCGCAGCGGTCGTGCGCCCGGCTGCGAGTGCCGGATCCCGGGGCCCCTGGCTCGCCGGCCTCCAGAGATCCATTCCCTCAGATCCCGGCATTCGAGGGCCGCTGCATCCCCGCCGGCTTCGTTGCCCGCCCTCACCGTACCGCGGCGGGTACGCCTCGGCCGGGCGCCTCGCCGGACGGGGCGCATCGACCCTCTCGGTGCACGGCCTCTTCAGGAACGGACCTCTGGAGGCCGGGGGGTCCCCAAAGGCTACGCTCGCGACCTTGCGCCCGCTCGCTGCCGGTTCCGCTCGACGCGATTTCTTCCCTTCAGCGGGACACTCCTCAACATGGGGGGGGACACTCCTGAGACGGGGGAAGATAAAAGCCAGGAATGTCCCCCCTGGGAGTGTCCCCCCGCCTCGTCGACCCCCCCGCATCGCCTAGGGTCCCCGATTGCCGGCGCAGCAAGCCGAAGGAGCGGGGGCGCAGTGAGGGTAAGCGCAGCCGTGCGGGTCCACCGCACGGCGAGCCACGAACGGAGCCCCCCTCCGAGGCTGCGGAGCGATCCACCGGCGACATTCCTCGAGGTACGGTTGGAGGAGTGTCCCCGCCCATTAACTCCCCTCCTCGTCGCCGAACCGGAACGAGAGGTCCTCCGTCCCCTCGGAGGCCTGGGGCTCCGGGACGTTCCGATCCGCCGCGCACGTCCCGCACGCACGGTTCCGGGTGTACGAGTCGTGCTCGTAGATGAGGCAGCACATCAGCCTGCCGCATACGCCGGAGAGTTTCGCCGGGTTGAGCGCGAGCCCCTGGTCCTTGGCCATCTTCACGGTGATCGGCTCGAAGTCGGAGAGATGGGAGGAGCAGCAGAGCTCCTTGCCGCAAGGGCCGATCCCCCCCACCATCCTCGCCTCGTCGCGGACGCCGACCTGGCGCATCTCGATGCGGGTGCGCAGTTCGTGGGCCAGGTCCTTGACCAGCTCCCGGAAATCGATCCGGCCGTCCGCCGTGAAGTAGAAGATCGCCTTGCTCCGGTCGAGGAGAACCTCGGTCCGCACGAGCTTCATCGGGAGCTTTCTCGATTCGATCCGGGAGAGGCAATAGGCATGGGCGTCCGTCTCGCGCCGGGCGTTTTCCTGGTGCGCGTGGAGGTCGTCGGCGGAGGCCGTCCGGACCACCTTCGGGAACGGGGCCTTGCGCGAGGCGAGGGATACGCCGTCGATCCGCTGGACGACTTCCCCCAGGACCGGGCCGCGCTCGGTCATCACGACCGCGTAGTCCCCCTTGCCGAGAGGGATCCCGGTGCAGTCGTAATGGCTCGTCTTGCACAAGCCGCGGAGCCGGATGCCCGCCAGATCCATTTCGGAACCTACCCCTTCCCGTGAAATTCGAACAAAAATGCCTCCACCATGAGCTGCTTCTGCGCCTGAGGAGGCATGCGGGACATGGAAAGAAGCGCCTGGAGCGCACGGCTCCACCCCTCCGGGGTCTTGCGGCCGGCGGCGGCCCGCAGCGCGTCCTTCAAATCCTCGTTTATTATACCCATTTCCGCGCGGGAAGATAGTAGGGCGAGGTCCCGCACGATGGAGAGGGGGGCCGCGACCTTCCGGGAGAGGTCCGAAGCCCCCTTCCACGACGCGGCGGCCGCGGTGATGGCTGCCGGGTCGGGCGACGAAAGGAGCCGGATCCATCGTTCCCGCTCGTCTTCCGCCTCTTCCAGCACATCGAGGGCTCTTCCGGGGCTTCCCCCCGAGCAGGCCGCCGCGGTCCGGATCTCCCCGGGGGAATGGCTGTCGCCGACCCCGGGGATGCCGGCCACGATCTCCTCCACATCCCTTGTCGAAAGGGGGGAAAAGGGGATCTTCTGGCAGCGGGAGACGATCGTGGGGGGGAGGCGGGAGATCCGGTGCGCGACGAGGAGAAGGTGCGTCCCCGGCGGGGGCTCCTCGAGCGTCTTGAGAAGCGCGTTCGCCGCCTGGACGGTCATCCGGTCGGCGGGGACGATGACGACGGCGCGGGGCCGGTCCGAGAACGCCTTGAGCGAAAGCTCTTCTTGGAGGAGGCGGATCTCCTCGATCAAAATATTCTGGTTCTCCGGGGAGACGGTCAGGAAATTCGGGTGGGATCCGGAGGAAAGAAGACGGCAGTCATGGCATGTGCCGCACCCGCCGGCCGGCCCCCGGTTCCGGCAGAAGAGGGCCGAAACGAAGGCATGGGCCGCCTTTTCCTTCCCGATCCCCTCCTCCCCGAAGAACAGGAGGCCGGGAGGGATCCTCCCGGAATCGAGGTAGCGCGCAAGGAGGGCCACCGCCCGGTCCTGCCCCCGTATCCCCCCGAATGTCCCTACCATCGGAGGCGCGCCGCAATCCCCGCCCGCACGCGACGGAACACCTCGTCGGCCGGGGGGGTCCCGTCGATCCGGACGATCCGGTCCGGATGCCTCTCCTGCAGGCGGAGGTACCCTTCCCGGACTTTCCGGTGGAATCCGATCGTCTCGGATTCGATCCGGTCGTGCTTCGTTCCCCGTCCGTGGATGCGCCGGAATCCGGTTTCGGGGTCGATGTCGAAGAGGAGGGTGAGGTCCGGGACAAGCCCCCCGGAGGCGAAGGCGTTCATCTCCTGGATCCGCGCATCATCGATCCCCCGGGAGAACCCCTGGTAGGCGGAGGTGGCGTCGAAGAAACGGTCGCACAGGACGGCTTTCCCGGAGGAGAGGGCGGGGAGGATGAACGCGCGGACATGCTGGGCGCGCGCGGCCTCGTACAGGAGGAGTTCGGTCTCCGGGAAGACATGCTCCTCGCGCCGGGAGAGCAGAAGCCGGCGGACCTCGTCGGCCAGGGGGGTTCCGCCCGGCTCCCGGGTCACGACGTGGGGGATCCCCTGTCCGGCGAGATATTCCGACAGAAGGCGGAGCTGCGTCGTCTTGCCGGAACCCTCGATCCCCTCGAACGTTACGAACG
>DATEXR010000119.1 GCA_035256765.1 Candidatus Deferrimicrobiaceae bacterium
CTCTCCTTCTCGTTCCGCCGGTCTCCGGCGATCGAATGGCACGCGGGAGGCGGATATGCCCGGTATGACATCAACGACTTTCATCCCTGGTCGGGCAATTTCGGCGTGACGATCACGCCGGCGGACACCGTCCGGTTCAACCTCGATTGGGAGCACGGCCACTGGGACTCCGTCCTCTCCCTCCAGAACCTGGTCACGTCCGACACGCTGAGCCTGTCGGCGTCCAGGAACTTCCTCTGGAAGACCGAGATCACCGCCTCCGCCGCTCTTCTCTACCACCACAACGAAAATGAAACGGGGCAGGCCAGCGAAAACCGGGGGGAGCGGTTCGGCCTGGAGCTGACCCGCCGTCTCTACCTCAGGGGCGACCTCGTCCACGTGGCTGGGATCTTGCGATTCGGCTGGCTCGGGTTCTCCGAAGACCTCGACGTCGGCGTGTTCGACCCGGAAGCGTATACGACGGAAGAGGCGGGCGTGGACTGGGGATGGCAGTTCCGCCCCCGCTGGGTGTTCCACGGCACCGTGATGGCCGGGGCCCAGCAGGAAAAAGGGGCAAAAAGCGGTCCGACGTACTCGGCGGAACTGGGCCTGGACAGGAAGATCGGCCTGGGCCTTGTGTCGGTCGGGGGGTTCGCGTCCGACTCGCACGCCCGGGGACAGGGGGAGGGGTTCCGCCGCTTCGGCGGGCTAGTTCGCATCCGGATACCCTTCTGAGCCAAAGGCAGGGACGGGCTCGCCGAATAGCCCCACCGGGATATTCCCCTTTTCCGGAAGGACGGGATAGACCCCCAGGTCCACGGCCATGGCGCGCCTTGCCCCCCTTACCATCGCCTCGAGTTCCTCCCCGGGGACCCACTCTTCTTTCGACCAGTCGTAGGCCTGGAACTTGAGCATGACGGGGGGGGCATCAAGCTCCCTGCCTCTTTGCGGGATCCACTTCCGGCTGGCCCGGCGTGCCAGGGACTCCGCCCACGCTTCCGCATCTTGTTCGTGCCCTTCCATCCGCGCATACGCCATGACCACCGTCAGGTCGTAATCCTTGAGAAACTGGCCGAAATCCTGGGAATAACCCGGGTGGACTCCCTCCTTTTCCACGGCGGGAGCGTAGATGTTCCGGCCGAACCGGCACTCCGGACGCCAGGCAAGCACCGCCTCCTTGATCCCCTCGATCAGGTCCCGCATCGCGGCGGACTTCGCCTGGGGGGTGGAGGCCTTGCTCTCCCCCAGCTTCTCCCCCTCCAGCATGTAGGCGTCGTCGTCGAAGAGCACCCCCTGGATGGGGAGATAGACGGCGATGTCCGTAAAGAGGTCGATCGCGGCCATTCGCGTGCCTTCCAGGTCCGGGGAGAGACGGAAATACCACGGGGTGACCTCTTTCCCCCCTTTTCTCTTCCGGAAGGGGATCCGCCATTCGGGGTGCTGTTCCCATATCCAGGTGAGGTTCATGGAAGGGGCCCGGATCCATACGCGCACCCCCGCCTGGCGGAACTTGTGGGCGACCATCGACCAGATGTCCGCGCGCACGGGTACCTGGTGGTTCTGGAACCAGGCCGCCCGGTAGAAACCGGACCCGTCGGGATCGGGACATGCCTGCAGGAAGACGTGCGTGGCACCCATGCGGCCCACCTTCTCCACCACCTCGGTCACTCTTTTTACGAAGACCGCGGGGTCGGGATCGTACACGGCGTCGAGGTCCACCTGCGCGGCCCGCACGGGAAGGCGAGGCGGGGAAAGCCACCCCAGCCCCTTCCCCTCGATCCTGCTGCCCCGGTACACCATCACCCTCGGAAGATGACCCGTCCGCAGATCTTCCGGCCGGGCGGAGGTCCCCCCCAGCCCCAGGGTCACGACAAACCCCTCCCCGGAGGCGATGTCGCGGGCCACCGCATTGTGACCGCCATACGGCCAGGCGAGCACCGTCACATCGTGCCCCAGCTTCTCCCGGAGGATGCGACGCGACTCCCTAAGGTCCTCCCGTATGCGCGCCCGGTACTCCTCCCGGTCCTCGTACCTTGCCTCCTCGAGGATGTACCGCCGCGTGGTGACGGATGGATCGGTGTCCCGGTAGGGGTTTGACGTCACGTACCGGTGAAGATTGTGGCTGTGGGACGCTATCTCCACCAGGCCGCTTCGGTCCGCTTCCCGGACCTGCTCCCACGACATCAGCGGAGCCAGATCCTTTGGCGGATCATCGAGGAACGAGGTGACGATCGACAGCGTCGCCCTCACGTTCTCCTTCCGCAGGAGGGGCAGCACCTGCTCGGAAAAGCTCCGGTACGCGTCATCGAACGAAAGCACCGCCACCCGGGGGGGAAGATCCGCCGGGCGTTCCTTGTAGGAAAGCAGTTCCGAGAGGGAGAGGAAGGTCCACCCATCCCGCTTCAAGCCCTGGATCTGCGCCTGCAGGAGAGCGGGAGAGATTGTGATGGAGGGGGCGTCCGGCCTGTCCGAGATGTCGTGATAGCAAAAGACCGCGATCAGCGGCGCGGAAGATTGCGGGGGGACCCGCTGCGGGGCACGGGAGCGAAGGTCCTGCCCCGGTTCCGCCACGTGAGGAGTCGAGCACGCTGCTGCCAGGAGGGCGGCGATCAGGGGGAGGAGCGATCGCATGACGTGCCGCCAATTCACCATCGACTCAATGTACCAGAAATCCATCGGCGGGCGGAAGGTGAAGCGAAGGGAAGGAGGCGGGGCAGCCGTCCCCGAGGTGGAGCGGCTGCCCCGTCTATCGGTTCAGAGCGGGATCGCGGAATACGGATCCGCCCTTCTGGCCCATTCCGTTTGCGGATATTTCGCCTTCAGCGTATCGTAGGCGCGCCGCAGCGCCTTGGCGTCATGGGTGTGCTTGTATTCGGCCACTCCCTTCAGGAAGACCGCCTCGGGGGACGCCCCCGCGTCCGGGTGCCGCTCGATCACCGTCCGGAACTGGTCGATCGCCTCGGCGAACCGGTCCGTGTCGTAATACATCTTTCCGATCCCCAGGCCGAGTTGCGCGAAGAGATCGTCCACGGGGACATACCCCACGAACCGGTGATGTTCGTTCCCCTCGGGATCGTGGACGAGGAAGGTCGGGGTCCACTTGATCCCGTACTTCTGCATCAGGGGGGTCGGGTTGTCCCAGAAACATTCGCTTCGCACGGGGATGAAACGCTCATGAACGAATCTTTGCACCTTCTCGTCGGAATACGGACCCGTATTCATCCTGGCGCAGCCGATTCAGCCGTCGAACCAGAAGTCCTGGAAAACCGGTTTGCCGGTCTGCTTCGCCTTTTCCATCGCCGATCCGAAGTCTCTCTCCCACTGGATCCCGGCCATCGTTTTCCTCCTTGTTCAGATCGTGATCTTCCCCCGGAACGTGCCGAAGACCCCCCGCATCACGTCGGAGATCTCCCCGAGAGTGGCACGGGCCTTTACGGCCGCCAGAACCGGAGGCATGAGGTTCTCCCTGCCGCGGCATGCCTTCTCCAGGACGGACAGCGCGTCCCGGACCGCGCGGTTGTCCCGCTTCTTGCGGAGGGCCGCGAGACGCTGCCGCTGCGCTTTCTCGATCTTCGGGTCGACCGTCAGCAGGCTCGTAGGCTTCGACTCCCGGATCGTGAACTCGTTCATCCCGACGATGATCTGGTCCTTCCGCTCGATCTCCTGCTGATACCGGAAGGCGGCGTCCTGGATCTCCTTCTGGACGAAACCGCGGTCGATCGCGCTGACCACTCCCCCCATCCGATCGATCTTCGCGATATACTCCTCCGCCTGCCGCTCGAGCAGGGAGGTCATCGCCTCCACGCAGTAGGAGCCGCCCAGGGGGTCGACCGTGTCCCCCACGCCGCTCTCGTGGGCGAGAACCTGCTGCGTCCGGAGGGCGATGCGGACCGAATCCTCGGTGGGAAGCGAGAGCGCCTCGTCCCGGGAGTTGGTATGAAGGGACTGCGTCCCCCCGAGGACGGCCGCGAGGGCCTGGACGGTCACGCGCACGATGTTGTTGTCCGGCTGCTGGGCCGTGAGCGACGACCCGGCGGTCTGGGTGTGAAACCGAAGCATCCACGACCTCGGGTCCCTCGCCCGGAACCGTTCCCGCATGATCCTGGCCCAGAGGCGCCGGGCCGCCCGGAACTTGGCCACCTCCTCGAGGAAGGTGTTGTGGGCGTTGAAGAAGAACGCGAGTCGGGAGGCGAACGAATCCACCGACATCCCCGCGTCGATCGCCGCCTGCACGTAGGCGATTCCGTTGGCCAGCGTGAACGCGATCTCCTGCGCCGCCGTGGAGCCCGCCTCCCGGATGTGGTACCCCGAGATGCTGATCGTGTTCCACTTCGGCACCCGGTCCTTGCAAAAGGCGAAGATGTCGGTGATGATCCGCATGGACGGCGCCGGCGGGTAGATGTAGGTCCCTCTCGCGATGTATTCCTTGAGGATGTCGTTCTGGATCGTTCCGTTCAAGGCCGCCGGGGAAACCCCCTGTTTCTCCCCCACCGCGATGTACATCGCCAGCAGGATCGAGGCGGTGGAGTTGATCGTCATCGAGGTCGACACTTTCCCGAGGGGGATCTTGTCGAAGAGGACCTCCATGTCCTCGATCGAGTCGATCGCGACGCCGACTTTCCCGACCTCGCCCGCCGCGACCGGGTTGTCCGAGTCGTACCCCATCTGGGTGGGAAGGTCGAACGCCACCGAGAGCCCCGTCTGCCCCTGGGCAAGCAGATACCGGTATCTCCGGTTCGACTCCCGCGCGTCCCCGAAGCCCGCGTATTGCCTCATCGTCCAGAACCGGCCGCGGTACATGGTCGGCTGCACGCCCCGGGTAAAGGGGTATTCCCCGGGAAATCCCGCGTCCGCCAGGGAATCGATATTCTCCAGGTCCAGCGGTGTGTACAGCCGCTCGATCGTCTCACCAGAGGTGCTCTCGAAGCGCTTCCGCCTCTCGGGAGATTTCGCGATCACCGGCGCCAGGACCTTCTTCTCCCACCGCTCCCGCGCCGCCCGGATGCGGGAGATCTCCGCGGCCTTTCCCTTCCGTGCCGGCATTCCGCCCCCCTATTCCACCAGGAGCAGCTTCGTCCCCGATTCGACGATCTCGCCTTCCTTCACGAAAATCTCCTTGACCTTCCCGGCCATGGCGGACTTCAGCTCGTTCTCCATCTTCATCGCCTCGACGACGATCACCCCCTGGTCGCTCTGCACCTCTTCCCCCTCGTTGACGAGGAGCTTCACCACCTTCCCCGGCATCGGCGAGATGACCAGCGCTTTCCCCGCCGCTGCCTTTCCTCCCGCGCGACTCAGCGCCTTGAGCTGTTCGTTCATCAGCGTGAACTTGTGGCAATCCCCGCCGATCAGCACCTCGTAATCGTCGCCTTTGCGCTGAACGTCCACCTCGAAGGAGTTGGTGCCGTACAGGATGGACCAGACGCTGCCCTGGACTTGGTGGGCGTCGACCAGGTACTCCTTTTCGTCTCCTCTCACCATGTACCGGGCGACCCCGACCTCCTCCACCGTGATCTTGACCTCCCGGTTCCCGATCGTGGCAACGTAGTTCATGGCCCGCTCCTACAGGATTTTCGGCATTCCGGGACGGCCGGCATACTTCCACATCGACACCGGTTCCCCCGTCCCGGGACCCCGCTGCGAGATCGCCCGCTTTCTTTCGTCGAGGAAGAGCTGGATCGCCGCGGCGATCACGGCAACCTCGAAGTGGGGGAGCTCCCGCTCCCTCTCCTCCCGGAAAAACACATTTTCGATGAAGTTCGTGTCGAAGTTCCCGTCGAGGAAGTGACGGTTGTTCATCACCCGGATATGGAACGGGATCGACGTCTTGACTCCCGTCACGACGTATTCGTGGAGCGCCCGTTTCATCCGGGCGACGGCTTCCTGGCGGTCCTTCCCCCAGACGACCAGCTTCGAGATGATCGGGTCGTAGTAGATGGGAATTTCGAACCCCTCGAAGACTCCCGAGTCGTCCCGCACGCCGGGGCCTCCCGGCGTCCGAAGCGAAGTGATGAGGCCGGGGCACGGCATGAAGTTGTTGTCGGGATCCTCTGCATAGACCCGGCACTCGATCGCGTGGCCGGTCTGCTTGACCTCCTCCTGCCGGAGAGAGAGCTTCTCCCCTGCGGCGATCCGGATCTGCTCCTTGACGATGTCGACGCCGGTCACCATCTCGGTGACCGGGTGCTCGACCTGGAGCCTCGTGTTCATCTCGAGGAAGAAATAGTTCCGGTCCCTGTCCATCAGGAATTCGCAGGTGCCGGCCCCCTCGTACCGGACGGCACGGGCGGCCTCGATCGCCACCTTCCCCATCGCCGCCCGGATCTCGGGCGTGACGATCACCGAGGGGGATTCCTCGATCACCTTCTGGTGCCGGCGCTGGATGGAGCACTCCCGCTCGCACAGGTGGACGTAGTTCCCGTGCCGGTCGCCCAGGATTTGAATCTCCACGTGCCGGGGGTTCTCGATGTACTTCTCGATGTAGACCGAATCGTCGCTGAAGGCGGACTTCGCCTCCGACTTCGCCATCCGCAGCGAGGAGCGCAGGTCCTCCTCGGCTTTCACGAGGCGCAGCCCCTTTCCGCCGCCGCCCGCGGTAGCCTTGAGCATCACCGGAAAACCGATCTGTTTCGAGATCCGGAGGACTTCCTCCTCGGTCACGATCGGCTCGATCGTCCCCGGGACGACCGGCACCCCTGCCGCCTGCACCGTTTTCCGGGCGAGCGTCTTCGACCCCATCGTCCGCATCGAGTGGGCGGAAGGCCCGATCAGCTTGATCTTTTCCCTCTCGCACCGATCGGCGAACAACGGGTTTTCGGCGAGGAATCCGTAACCGGGGTGGATCGCTTCCGCGCCGCTTCGCTTCGCGGCGTCGATGATCTTGTCGATGACCAGGTACGACTCGGTGGCGGGGGGAGGTCCGATCAGATACGCCTCGTCCGCGCACCGGACGTGGAGCGCGTGCCGGTCCGCCTCGGAGTAGACCGCCACGGTTCGTATCCCCATCTCCTGGCAGGCCCGTTCCACCCGTACGGCAATCTCTCCCCGGTTGGCGATCAGGATTTTTTTGAACAAGGTCGGCCTCCTACAGGGGAATGTTGCCGTGCTTGCGCGCAGGGTTTACGTCACGCTTGTTTTTCAGCATCTCGAATGCCTGGATGACCTTGGGACGGGTCTCTTCCGGCATGATGACCTCGTCGATGAACCCGAGTTCGGCCGCCTTGTAGGGCGAGGCGAACCGGGCGCGGTAGTCGGCGACGAGTTCCGCCTTGGTCTTCTCCGGGTTGTCCGACTTGACGAGTTCCTTCCGGAAGATGATGTTGACCGCCCCGTCCGGGCCCATCACGGCGATCTCGGCGGTCGGGTAGGCGAAGTTCACGTCCGCCCGGATGTGCTTGGACGCCATGACGTCGTACGCGCCGCCGTACGCCTTGCGGGTAATGACGGTCACCTTCGGAACGGTCGACTCGGCGAAGGCATACAGGAGCTTCGCCCCGTGCTTGATGATCCCCCCGTACTCCTGGCCGGTCCCCGGCAGAAAACCCGGGACGTCGACGAAGGTCAGAAGAGGGATGTTGAATGCGTCGCAGAACCGGACGAAGCGCGCCCCCTTGATGGCCGAATTGATGTCGAGGCACCCGGCGAGAATGGCGGGTTGGTTGGCGGTGATCCCGACGGTCCGGCCGTTCATCCTCGCGAATCCGATGACGATGTTCCTGGCGTAATGCTCCTGGACCTCGAAGAAGTAGCCGTCGTCCACTACTTTCTTGATGACATCCCGGATGTCGTACGGCTTCGTCGGGATGTCGGGGACGATCTGGTTGAGACTCTCGTCCATCCGGTCGGGGGAGTCCTTGGGGGTGACGAGCGGGGGATCCTCCATGTTGTTCTGGGGGAGGAAGGAGAGAAGCTCACGGATCATGAACAGGCACTCCTTCTCGTCCTCGGCGGCAAAATGCGCCACGCCGCTGCGCTCGTTGTGCGACATCGCTCCCCCCAGATCCTCCTTGGTCACCTCCTCGTGGGTCACGGTCTTGATGACGTCGGGGCCGGTCACGAACATGTAGGAAGTGTTCTTTACCATCAGGATGAAGTCGGTGATCGCCGGGGAGTACACCGCTCCCCCCGCACACGGCCCCATGATGGCGGAGATCTGGGGGATGACACCGGAGTACAGGGTGTTGCGCAGGAAGATGTAGGCATAGCCGGCCAGGCTGTGAACCCCTTCCTGGATCCGGGCCCCCCCGGAATCGTTGAGCCCGATGAACGGCGCACCGTTGCGCGCCGCGTGGTCCATGATCTTGCAGATCTTCTCGGCGTACGTCTCCGAGAGGGACCCGCCGAAGATGGTGAAATCCTGCGCGAAAACATAGACGAGACGTCCGTTGACCTGGCCGTACCCGGTGACGACGCCGTCCCCCAGATACTTCTCCATCTCGAAATCCGCGCACCGGTGCTGGACGAACCGGTCGAGCTCCACGAACGAATTCGGGTCGAGGAGAAGCTGGATCCGCTCCCGGGCCGTGAGTTTCCCTTGCGCGTGCTGCGTCTCGATCCGTTTCTTCCCGCCCCCCTCCAGCGCCAAAGCATTCTTTTTGCGCAGTTCGTCGAACATCTCCTGAAGAGACATGCCTTCCCCCTCCTAAGGCAATGTGCGAAGCGGTAATGGAGTTTCATACCATCCCGCTGCGAGATATGTCAACGACGGGAAATCGCTTGGAAAACCAGTTCCGCAAGGTGAACGATCCGCAGGGACGGATCGGTTCGGGCGGCCATGTCGCGCATCTGGAGGATGCAGCCGGAACAGGCGGTGGCGATCACGGCGGTTCCCCCTTCCGCCGCGACGGAAACCTTGTTTTGCCCGATCCTGGAGGAAGTCGGGTAATCGCGGATGTTGAACGTCCCCCCGTACCCGCAGCACAGATCCGCCCCCCTCATCTCGGCGAACGAGTCCCCCACGGACCTGCGGAGCACTTCCCGTCCCTCCCTGCCCTTGCCGAGCGTGCCGGAGAGATGGCACGGGTCGTGATACCCGATCTGCCCCGTTTTCTCTCCTTTCGGAGGATCGGGAAGCCGGGAGACGACCCCGGTTTCGAGGAGGAAGCTTGCGTAGTCCTGGCACAGGTCCGCCACGCGGGTGGCGTGCCCGTAGAAGGGATGGTCCTTCGGCAGGAACGCAAGCATGTTCCGCCGGAACATGAGAAGGCACGATCCGCACGGGAACACGATCCGTTCGGGAGAAGCGGCGGAGAGCCTGCGCACGTTCTCCTCGACGCACCGGAGAGCCGACGCCCTGTCCCCCGACACCAGCGCGGGAAGCCCGCAGCATGCCGCGTCGCGGGACACGGAAATCCCTTTCCCCGACAGGCGCAAGGTCTCGTAGGCGGCCTGCCCCACCTGGGGAAAGACATGGTCGAACACGCACCCGACGAAAAGGATCACCTCGCCGCGTACCGCCTCCCCGGGGGAGAGGGAGCCCGAAAAACTCGTCCCCGGAAGCGCCGGGACCGTGCGCCCCTCCCCGCCGAACTTTTCCGGGAACCGGTAGTGGAGCCCGCTCCCCGCGGGCACCTTGCGCAAAAAGAGCTTCTGGGCCGCCGCCGCCACCCTGCGCGCCGCGTTCTTCGCCGCGGCGGACGGCATCACCTTTCCGAAGACCACCTGCTTCCACGCCGGAATGCCCAGTTCCTCCGCCAGGTCGGCCCGCCCCTTCATGATGATCTCCTCCACCAGCACCTGGTTGGGGCACGCCCGCTCGCATCGTCCGCAGAGCAGGCAGTCGGACAAGGCCTCCTGCAACGCTTCCGCATCCCCGTCGAGACCGGAGGCGGCGGCCTCCACCAGGGTCACTTTCCCCCGGGCCACCGATATCTCCGCCTTCCGTTCCGGATAGAGGGTGCACACCGTCCTGCAGGTCCCGCACTTCGCGCAGGCCGCGGTCAGTGCGGCAAGTTCCTCGCGGCTCACCGTTGCGCCACCTGCTCTTCCATGAAGATCTTCCCGGGGTTCAGGATCCCGTTCGGGTCGAAGCACCCTTTCAGTCTCTTCATCACGGAGACACCCAGCGGCCCCACCTCCATTTCGAGAAAAGGGGCCTTGGAGATCCCGATTCCGTGCTCCCCCGAGATCGTCCCGCCGAGCGCGAGGGTTTTGGCGAAGATCTCGTATACCGCCTCGTCCGCCCGCCGCCGCTCGTCCTCGTCCGTCCCGGAGATCATGAGGTTCACGTGGACGTTGCCGTCCCCCGCGTGGCCGAAGTTGACGATCTTCAGGTTTCTGCGGGAGGCCACGTCCGCGAGGAACGACATCATCTCGGGGAGACGGCTGCGGGGGACGACGATGTCCTCGTTGATCTTCACCGGGTTCACCTTCCGGAGCGCGGGGGAGATCGACCGGCGCAGCGTCCACAGCCGTTCCCTTCCCGGATCGTCCGCCGCCCTGCCGACCTCGATCGCCCCATACCGCCGGCACGCCTGCTCCACCCTGTCCGCCTCCGCGGCCACGGATTCCTTCGCCCCGTCCACCTCGATCAGGAGGGCGCACCCGGCCTCTTCCGGCACGGTCAGGCCGGCGTTCTCCCGGACGCAGTCGATCGCCGTCCGGTCCATCAACTCCAGGGCGCAAGGGGTGATGCGCTCCCGGATGATCCCCGCCGCCGCGCTCGATCCGTCGTGATTGCTGCGGAAGAAGGCGAGAATCGTCGCAGCCGTTTCCGGAAAGGGGATGAGCTTCAGGACCGCTTTCGTGACGATTCCGAGGGTTCCCTCCGAGCCGACGAGCAGCCTCGTCAGATCGTACCCGACGACCCCCTTCACGGTGTAGACCCCTGTCCGGACAAGCTCCCCCGTGCCGAGGACCGCCTCGAGCCCCATCACGTAATCCCTCGTGACTCCGTACTTGACCGCGCACATCCCCCCGGAACATTCGGCGATGTTCCCCCCGATGGTGCAGAACTTGAGGGATGCGGGATCGGGGGGATAGAAAAGCCCCCGTTTTTTCGCCTCCTCCTTCAAGGTTTCCGTGACGACACCCGGCTCGACGACCGCGACGAGGTTCTCCGTGTCGATCGAAAGGATGCGGTCCATTCGCTCGAGCGAAAGGACGAGCCCCCCCCGCACGGGGACCGACCCCCCGGAAAAGCCCGATCCGGCGCCGCGGGGGATCACCGGGAACCGGTGTTCGTTCGCCAGGAGAATGGTCTGGCGGACCTCCTCGGCGTTCACCGGAAACGCGACCGCCTCGGGCAGGAACATCTTTCCCGTGGCGTCGTACGAGTAGCAGATGCGCTGTTCGAGGGATGTATGGAGCCGCTCCCCGAAGATCTCCCGGAGGGCGGAAAGCGATTGATTATCCATCAAGTCAGTTTATCACACCCGCCCTGCCCTCCCCGCGGGGCGAGCCCCTATCTTCGTCCTCTCAGGAACGTTCCCAGGGCCTTGTCCATTTGGCCGATGTGGTCGGCGAGCCATTCCCCGATCCGGTCCGCGAGCCGGACCGTGAGGTCGGGGGTCACCCCGTCGTTGTCGAGTTCCTGGCGGAGATCGTAGAAATCCTGGATGAAGGCCGTGTGCTCGATCTTGTGCCGGGGGTAGTCCTGGTAGCTGTACCGCTTCATGTACATCTCTTCCATCTGGAAATGGTTCCCGACGTACTCCTCGAGAAAGACGATCACCTTCGTGACATCCCCCTGCCCCTCCCCTCTCTCGACGGCCGTAAGGAGCGCGTCGGCCGTCGCGAACAGCTCCTTGTGCTGGGCGTCGATGACGTCCACCCCCACGGACAGATCCTCGGTCCACTTCCTCGTCACACCGTGACCCTCCCTGTCCTTGTCCCCTTCCTAAGTGCTGCGTCTCGTAAATACGGTATCGGATCCGTGGGCGGGGACACTCCTGCAACCGTACTACCGACGACCTCAAGGAATGTCCCCGGCGTTTCCCCTCCCGGTGCCCGGGGCTCGCGGGCGGCTATCGCTCCGCAGCCTCGGAGGGGGGCGCCGTTCGTGGCTCGCGCCCCCACTCCTTCGGCTTGTTGCGCCGGCAACCGGGGACCCCAGGCGATGCGGGGGGGTCGACGGAGCGTGGGCGGGGACACTCCTCTCCCGCATCCCGGAGATGAATCAGGAATGTCCCCGGTGAATCGCGTCGAGCGGAACCGGCAGCGAACGGGCGCAAGGTCGCGAGCATTGGAAAACGGAGCCCCCCGGCTTCCAGAGGTCCGTTCCTGAAGAGACCGTGCACCGAGAGGGTCGATGCGCCGCTTCCGGCGAGGCGCCCGGCCGAGGCGTACCCGCCGCGGTACGGTGAGGGCGGGCAACGAAGCCGGAGTGGATGCAGCGGCCCTCGAATGCCGGGATCTGAGGGAATGGATCTCTGGAGGCCGGCGAGCCAGGGGTCCCGGGATCCGGTACTTGCAGCCGGGCGCACGACCGCTCCCATTCCGCTCGAAGCAATTCCCCGCTCAGTATATCCAATCTCCCGCAGCGGATTCGTTTATATTTGTCTTGAGCAGCCCCGGGGTGTTCTGATAAAAATATCCGCCGAACCCTCGAAAGGAGCCCTCGAATGAAAATCCTCGGCCGGGAAATCATGTGGAATCTGCCCCATTTGGCGGCGGTCATCATGTATTCCCTGTTCGGCGTGGTGATCATCGTCTTCGCCTGGGGGTTGTACGAGCGGATCGGGACGTACCGCAGGGGGAGGACGGAACGGGAGAACCGGCTGGACAACCTGTGGGATCGCACGATGGACGCACTGAAGATCGGCCTGGGGCAACAGAAGGTTCTCGAGAAAAAAATCGGCGGGCTGATGCATCTTTCCATCTATTCCGCGTTCATCGTCCTGTTCATCGTCACCTGTCTCGTCGCGGTCGAATACGACTTCGGCATCCGGATCCTGGACGGCAATTTCTACATCGTCTTCAAGCTGTTCGCCAACACGTTCGGGCTGCTTCTGATCGCGGGAATTTTCGTCGCCCTGGTCCGCAGGATTCTCTTCCGGCCGATAGGGCTGACCACGGACGGCGACGACCTCCTGCAGCTTCTCCTGATCGGCGCAATCGGCGTCACGGGGTTTCTGATCGAGGCGGTCCGCATCGCGGCGACGCGGCCCGCCGCGGCCTCCGTGTCGTACGTGAGCAACGCCATCGCCCCCCTCTTCGGAAGGTCGACAATCCCGGACCTGCTGTCGCTCCACCAGGGACTGTGGTGGACGCACCTTCTCCTCGCCTTCGGGTTCCTCGCGACGATCCCCTTCTCCAAGATGTTCCACCTGGGCGCGGGGGCCGTGAACATCTTTTTACGGACGTCCCGTCCCAAGGGGGCGCTCCAGCCGGTCCCGAACATCGAGGAGGAGGAAAAACCCGGGGTCGTGGACGTGGAGGACTTTTCGTGGAAACAGCTCCTCTCCTCGGACGCCTGCACCAAGTGCGGCCGATGCCAGGACGAGTGCCCCGCTTTCGCGGCAGAAATGGCGTTGTCGCCCCGGGACGTGGTCCTGAAAACGAGGGAGCAGATGAGCCGGGACCTTGATTCCCGCCTCGTCCCTTCCGCGGCCGCCATCGACAAGAAAACGGGGAAGCCCGTTGTCCCGGCCTTCAACTACGACGTCCTCTTCCCGGACGAGATCTGGGCGTGCACGACGTGCCGGGCGTGCATGCAGGCATGCCCGGTCCTGATCGAGCACATCGACATGATCGTCGACGTCCGCCGGGGGTACGTCGCGGGGGCGAAGATTCCCGATACGGCCCGACTCGCCCTCCGGAAGATGGGGGATACCGGCAATCCCTGGGGACTTCCCCAGGACGACAGGATCCGGTGGGCGGACGGGCTTCCCGTCCCCTTCGCCGCGGACAAGAAGGAGTTCGAATACCTGTACTGGGTCGGGTGCGCCGGCGCGTACGATCCCCGGAACCAGAAGGTGACGCGCACGATCATCTCGCTTCTGAATCGGGCCGGCGTGAACTACGCCACCCTGGGTCTCGAGGAGATGTGCTGCGGGGAGTCCGCTCGCAGACTCGGCGAGGAGGGTCTCTTCCAGCTGGGAATGTTGGAGATGGTCAAGGAGGTGTTCGCCTCCTACCATGTCCGGAAGGTCATCACCCAGTGCCCGCACTGCTTCAATACCTTCCGGAACGAATATCCGCAGTTCGGAGTGAACGTCGAGGTGATCCACCACTCGGTCCTCCTCCGGGACCTGATCGCCCAGGGGAAGATCGTGCCGTCCAAATCCATCAACCGGCTCGTGGCGTTTCACGACTCCTGCTACCTCGGGAGGCACAACGACATCTACGACGCACCGCGGGAGGCGCTCCAGTCGGTACCGGGAATCACCGTCAACGAACCCGATAAGAGCAGGGAGAGGGGGTTCTGCTGCGGGGCAGGAGGCGGAGGGATGTGGCTCGAGGTCCCGGGAAAAAGGATCAACCACATCCGGTTCGACCAGCTGATGCGCACCGGAGCCAACGCGACGGGGTCCGCCTGCCCGTACTGTCTCACCATGTTCGACGACGCCGTCAAGCATCACAACCTCGAAGACTCGGTCCAGGCGAAAGACATCGCGGAAATCATCGCCGAGTCCCTGTAGACGATCCAAAACCCAAGAAACAACTTTATTTTTTTCTTACAACTATCCTTTTTTGGTTGAAATACTTTTTTGTTCTATTACAATATATTTTGTAACTTTGGTGTCTCCTCAAGGTATCCGGCCCCGGAGGACTCCATCCCATGGATGAACTTTCCCCAACTCTCCTTTCGAAAATATTACGAAAAAGGCTGGAAACCCTCGGGTATGGTTCCCTGAAGAAATTCGTGGAGGACCGGAAAGATTTCCGGTACAGCTACGAATTGCTTCGACAAGTCGTCTACCGAGGGAGGGTTCCTCGGGCGGAAACCCTCCTCTCCATTCTGCAGGCCATGCGCTTCTCCCCCTTGCAGATCCACAAATTGATGGAGTTCCCTTTCGGGGGATACCCCCAGGGTGCAACCGATCCCGCCGGGAAAGCGTCCCTCTCCCCCGAAGGGGGGGAACCGGACATGCTTCCCCTTTCCGAGAGGCAAACGACGCAGCAGATCGGCGCCGGGGCTTCCACGTCCGAAGGAACCAGGGGGCAGACCGATCTGTTGCCCGATTCCCCGGAGGAGATCGCATCGAGCCTTGCGCTGTCCCTTCCGAAGATCCCCGTGAAGGGGAACGAGGATTTCTGGGAGATGACGCGGGCAATCGCCCTGCAGGCCGAGAAAAAGGCCTCGCGCATCGCGAGAAGGGACTCGGACCAGCCGCTCCTGTTCGAAAAAGAGCCGGAGGCGATCTACCAGTTCCTCGTCCGGAAGGGGAAAGTTCCCTCGTACATGTCGAAGGGAGAGACATTGTCGATGGAATTCGCGGCGGAGATCGACTACCGGGACCGCTTCCGGGGTGCCCTGCTGGGGGGAGCGATCGGGGAGATTCTGGGCAGGGCTTCCCAGGGGCTTTCGCCGCGGGACGTCCGGGAGCTGTTTGGAGGAATCGAACGGGCATCGGCGCACGCCGCCGGGAGGGGGCTGGGTCCGGACTATCCCCCCCCCGTTTGCCTGCTTCTGTCGGAGGCGCTTCTTGCGGCGCAGAGACTCGACCCCGAGAGGATCGCCGCCGAATACGGGAAGTTGCGCCGGATGCCGGGGACGGTGCACCAGGGGGAGTTTGCCCGCAATCTGGTCGATCGTGGGTTCCCCTGGTTCGAGGCGGGCGCGAGCGCGCCGGAGACCGCTCCCGCCGCGCGCGTCACGCCCCTCGCCCTCCTGCGCGCGGTCGATTTCCGGCGCATGAAGCTGGAGGCCGGAATCGAGGCGGCCATCACGCACCCGCATGCGGCGGCGATCGCGGGGGCGGTCGCCCAGGCGACCGCCATCGCAAGGCTGTTGCACACGCCCGCCGGCGCCCTCGACGTGCTGGGGTTTGCCCGCGGGCTGTCCCACGTCGTATCCGGCATCGAACCCGACCGTTCGTCGCGAGGCAGGACCGGGCGCGCGGGCTCCACGCTCCCGAGAAAGCTCGGGACCGAACTCACGGCTCTTCTTCTCCGCCGGGCGGAGATGGAGGAGATCCAGGAGGCTCTCGGGAACGGCGCTACCGTTGCGGAGGGGGTTCCCTTCGCGTGGGCCTGTTTCCTGCGCTCCCCCGAGGAGTATGCCTCCGCGGTGCTCGCCGCGGTGAACCTCGGCAACGAAGCGGAAGCGAACGGCGCGATGGTCGGAAGTCTCTCGGGAAGTTATGTCGGGGCCGCGGCAATCCCGGAGGGGTTCCTCTCGGGACTGCCGTGGAAGGAGGAGCTTATCGCGGCGGCGGACGGCATCCTCGGGCTCGCCCGCCACGACTCCTGAAGACGGGGACGACTCCCGTCTACCGCATCATGACTTCCTTGGCGATCACCATGCGCTGGATCTGGCTTGTCCCCTCGTAGATCTGGAGGAGCTTCGCGTCGCGCATCAGCTTCTCCACCGGATAGTCCCTCATGTACCCGTACCCGCCGTAGATCTGTACGGCGTCGGTGGTGACCCGCATCGCGAGGTC
>DATEXR010000120.1 GCA_035256765.1 Candidatus Deferrimicrobiaceae bacterium
GATTCCCCGCCGGGGGGTTTTTTCGTTCCCAGGTAGAAACCCTGAAATTGTGAGGGATTACTTGGCCTTGACTACGTTGGCCGCCTGCGGTCCCTTGGGACCCTGGGTGATGTCGAACTCGACCCGATCCCCTTCCTGGAGAGATTTGAAGCCCTCCGCCCGGATGGCGCTGAAGTGGACGAATACATCCGGCCCGTTCTCCTGGCTGATGAATCCGAACCCCTTCGCGTCGTTGAACCACTTCACGTTTCCTGTTGCCACATCTGCCTCCTGAAAATGAATTGTTGCTGAATCCGGGCGGTGATGCCCAAATCGCGCAAGTACGGGACATTATATCTGCCCCCGTATAAATATGCAAACCTTAGCCCGCATTTCTCACCAGGCTTCTGCTGCGGCGGCGGATACAGGCATGCCTACTGCGTTGCGCTCGGTCGGGCTCCTCGACGTAGTGTCCACTACGTCTCCGGGGCCCTCGGTCGCGCGCCTTGTATCCACGCCCGTCTCCACCGCCTCGCGACGAACCCTGGTGAGAAATGCGGGTTAGCGGCCAACCGGCATTCAGGGATCCGTTCCGGAAGAGCCCGTGCACCGAGAGGGCCGATGCGCCCCGTCCGGGGAGGCGCCCGGCCGAGGCGTACCCACAGCGGTACGGTGAGGGCGGGCAACGAAGCCGGCGGGAGGGGCCTGTCCCCGGAAGGGTCGGCAGCCGAGGCGAAGCGGATGCGCCGTCAGGCCGCGAAGGACGACCGAGCACGGCGCAGGCGTACTTGCGGTACGCCGAGCCGGGCGCAGGGAGTCCGACAAAGGGCTGGCGGTGCGTTCCCTCGCCGCAGGCGCCGGTCGCTAAAAGGGCTGCCTTTTCTGCTGCGACAAGCGATCCCCGGGCTGCGTCGGGCGTGCTCGTCGCTCGCTTGTGCGGCGTACTTGCCGTACGCCTCCGCGCTCGCTCCTGCGCTTGCCCGCCTCGCCTCGGGTCTCCCTTGTCTCGCGACGAAACCCTTCCGGGGACCGGCCCCCTGCAGCGGTACTCGAATGCCGGGATCTCCCGGGAATGGTTCCCTGGATGCCGGTTACCCTGCGGCGGCCATCCGGGCGATCGCCTTCCGGAGGGCGGAGTAGATCTTGTGGTACGTCTCGTCGTCCATCGAAAGATCCTTCAGGGCGGCCTCGGCCCGTTCCTGGGCCTTCCGCGCGCGGTCGACGTCGATCTCCCCCGCCTTCTCCGCAACATCCGCCAGGACGACCACCCGCTCCGCGGCCACCTCCGCGAACCCGCCGCCCAAGGCCACCGGGGTCGTCTCTTCCCCCTTCCGATAGCGGAGCAGCCCGATCGAAAGGATCGCCAGATACTGGGTGTGCCCGGGAAGCACCCCGAACTCCCCGTAGTAGCCGGGCAGGATGACCTCGTCCACGTCCTCGGATACGAGGAGCCGCTGCGGGGTGACCAGTTCGAGACGGATCCCTGATCCCATGGTGTCTTTCCCCCGCTACCCCGGGTAGCGGGACGACCCGGCCTGGCGCCCGGGCCGCGCGTCAGGTGACGGCGAGGAGCTTCTTCCCCGCCTCGATCGCTTCCTCGATCGTGCCGACCATGTAGAATGCCTGCTCGGGGAGTTCGTCGTGCTTCCCGTCGACGATCTCCTTGAAGGAACGGATCGTATCCTCGAGCCGGACGTACTTTCCGGGAATCCCGGTGAACTGCTCGGCGACGAAGAACGGCTGCGAGAGGAACCGCTGGATCTTGCGCGCCCGGGCGACCAGCAGCTTGTCGTCTTCCGAGAGCTCGTCCATGCCGAGGATCGCGATGATGTCCTGCAGGTCCTTGTACCGCTGGAGGACCTTCTGGACCGCGCGGGCGACATCGTAGTGCTCCTGCCCCAGGACGAGCGGGGAGAGGATCCGCGAGGTGGAGTCCAGCGGGTCGACCGCCGGGTAGATCCCGAGCTCCGCGATCTGGCGGGACAACACGGTCGTGGCGTCGAGGTGCGAGAACGTCGTCGCAGGCGCCGGGTCGGTCAGGTCGTCGGCGGGGACGTAGATCGCCTGCACCGAGGTGATCGAGCCGCGGTTCGTGGACGTGATCCGCTCCTGGAGCTCCCCGAGGTCGGTGGACAGGGTCGGCTGGTAGCCGACCGCCGAGGGGATCCGGCCCAAAAGCGCCGACACTTCGGAGCCGGCCTGGGTGAACCGGAAGATGTTGTCGATGAAGAGGAGCACGTCCTGCCCCTCCTCGTCGCGGAAATATTCCGCGGCGGTGAGGGCCGACAGGCCGACGCGCGCCCGCGCGCCGGGAGGCTCGGTCATCTGCCCGAAGACCAGGCACGCCTTCTCGAGAACCTTGGACTCCTTCATCTCGAGCCACAGGTCGTTCCCCTCGCGCGTGCGCTCCCCCACGCCGCCGAACACGGAATAGCCGCCGTGCTCGATCGCGATGTTGTGGATGAGCTCCATGATGATGACGGTCTTCCCCACGCCCGCGCCGCCGAACAGGCCGATCTTCCCCCCCTTGGAGTAGGGAGCCAGGAGGTCGACGACCTTGAGCCCGGTCTCGAGGATCTCGACCTTGGTCGACTGCTCCTCGAAGGAGGGGGGGTGCCGGTGGATCGGGTACCGTTTCTCCGTGGTGATCTCCCCCATCTCGTCGACGGGATTCCCGATCACGTTCATGATGCGGCCGAGCGTCTGCGGGCCGACCGGGATGGTGATCGGGCCGCCGGTGTCGGTCGCCTCCATCCCGCGGACGAGGCCGTCGGTCGTGTCCATCGCGATGGTGCGGACGATGTTGTCGCCCAAGTGCAGGGCCACTTCCACGGTTAAGTTCCCCTCCTTGTCGCTGATGCTCGGGTTCGTGAGCTTGATCGCGTTGAAGAGGGCCGGAAGCTGGCCCGGCTCGAACCGGACGTCGACCACGGGCCCGATCACCTGGACGATGTTTCCCTTGTTCATGATTCCCTCGCCTCCTTCGATATCCGTAGCAAAGTGGCCCGCCCGGGGGCGAGCCATCGATCGATGTTATCCCTTGAGCGCCTCGGCTCCGCCGATGATCTCCATCAGTTCCTTGGTGATGGAGGCCTGCCGCGCGCGGTTCATCTGAAGCGTGAGCCGGGAGATCATGTCCACCGCGTTGTTCGTGGCCGAATCCATCGCCGTCATCCTCGCGCCGTGCTCCCCCGCCACCGATTCGAGCAGCATCCGGAAGATCTGCATCTCGACGTACTTCGGGAGGAGGGTCGCCAGGATCTCCTTCTGGGACGGCTCGTACAGGTAGTCGATGCCCGCCTCGGGCGCTTCCCCTTCCGCCGCCTCGATCGCGATGGGGAAGAGCCTTTCCCTCCGGACGCTCTGCGAGATGGCCGACCGGAACTCGTTGAACGCGATCACCACCTCGTCGAACTCCTCCGCCAGGAAACCACCCACGAGGTCGTCCGCGATCTGCTTGGCATGAGCGTAAGACAGCGTCCCGAGGACGTTCATGTACTCCTTGCGCATCGGCACGTGTCGCCTGCGGAAGAAATCGCGGGCCTTCCGGCCGACCACACAGAGCGCGACCTCCTCGTATCTCTCCCGGTTCTCCTGGAGGAACCGGTTCGCCGCGCGGAGCAGGTTCGAGTTGAACCCCCCGCACAGCCCGCGGTCCGAGGTGATCACGAGGAGTCCGAGCTTCTTCGTCTCCCGGGATAACAGGAGCGGGTGCACATCCTGCCCGGCCCGCCGAGCGACAGCCTGGACGACTCCCCGCATCTGGCGTGCGTACGGCCGCGCGGCGACGATGGCGTCCTGCGCCCGCTTGAGCTTCGCAGCGGACACCATCTTCATCGCCTTGGTGATCTGCTGGGTGCTTTTGACGCTGCCGATCCGTTTCCGGATCGCGCGGAGGTTCGCCATGGTTCCTCGTCGCCCCTTTGCGCGCCGTTATTCCTGGAATACGCCGCGGAATTCCTCGAGGGCGGCGATGAGCTTTGTTTTCAGGTCGTCGTCGATCGTCTTCCTCTCGAGCAGGTCCGCGAGGGTCGCGCCGTGCCGGTCCCGCATGAAGGCGGCAAGCTCGATCTCGTAGCGGGCGAGCAAGGAGACGTCGTAGACGTCGGTGAAGCCGTTGGTCGCCGCGAAGACCGTCACGATCTGCTGCTCGACGGGTTGGGGTTCGTACTGGTTCTGTTTGAGGATCTCCACCAGCCGGGCACCCCGCGCCAGCTGCATCTGGGTGGCCTTGTCGAGGTCCGACCCGAACTGCGCAAACGCCGCCATCTCGCGGTACTGCGCCAGCTCCAGGCGGAGCCGCCCCGCGACCTGCTTCATCGCCTTGATCTGCGCGTTCCCGCCGACGCGGGACACGGAGAGGCCGACGTTGACCGCCGGTCGGACCCCGGCGTAGAACAGGTCGGCCTCGAGGTAGATCTGGCCGTCGGTGATGGAGATGACGTTCGTCGGGATGTAGGCGGATACGTCCCCGGCCTGCGTCTCGATGATCGGCAGCGCCGTCAGCGACCCGCCCCCCTCGGCGTCGGAGAGCTTGGCTGCGCGCTCGAGCAGCCGAGAATGCAGGTAGAAGACGTCGCCCGGGTACGCCTCCCGCCCCGGCGGCCGGCGCAGCAGGAGCGAGAGCTGCCGGTAGGCCACGGCGTGCTTGGACAGGTCGTCGTAGATGCACAGCGCGTGACGGCCGCTGTCGCGGTAGTATTCCCCCATCGTGCACCCCGCGTAGGGGGCAATGAAGTTGATCGGGGCGGACTGGGAGGCGGTCGCGGAGATGACGATCGTGTAGTCCATCGCGCCGAACTGGCGGAGCTTCTCGACCACCTGGGCGACCGTCGACTGCTTCTGGCCGATCGCCACGTAGACGCAGATGACGCCGGCCCCCTTCTGGTTGATGATCGTGTCGAGGGCCACGGCGGTCTTGCCCGTCTGGCGGTCGCCGATGATGAGCTCGCGCTGCCCGCGTCCGATCGGGATCATCGAGTCGATCGCCTTGATTCCGGTCTGGAGCGGCTCTTTCACCGGCTGGCGCCTGACGATCCCCGGGGCAATGAGCTCGATGCGGCGGGATTCCTTCGTCTCGATGGGCCCCCTTCCGTCGATCGGCTGCCCCAGGGAGTTCAACACGCGGCCGACCAGCGCGTCCCCGACCGGCACCTCGACGATGCGGCCGGTGCGGCGGACGACGTCTCCTTCCTTGATGAGATGGTCGTCGCCCAAAAGGGCGATGCCGACGTTGTCCTCCTCGAGGTTCAGCACAATCCCCCGGACGTTCTCGGGGAACTCGAGAAGCTCCCCGGCCATCGCCTTCTCCAGCCCGTGGACGCGGGCGATGCCGTCCCCGACGGACAGGACGACGCCGGTCTCGGCGACGTCGACGCGGGTTTCATACCCCTTGATCTGGCTTTTCAGGATCTCCGTGATCTCATCGGCGCGGATGCTCATGGCGCTTGGCTCACCCCTTCTCTAGATTTTCCCGGATCTGTTGGATCTGCGTCCGTGCGCTCCCGTCGTAGACGGTGGAACCGACCTTGACGATCATCCCCCCCAGCACGTCCGGGTCGACCTTCTCCTCCAACACGACTTTCTTGCCGGTCTGCCCCTCGAGGACGGACTCGAGCAGGTCGCGCTGGGTGCCCGAGAGAGGCATCGGTACCGAGACCTCGACCCGCTCGATCCCCTCGCTCTGCTCGAACAGCCGCCGAAGCTCCGACACCATCGCGGCGAGGAGGTTCATCCTCCTCTTGTCGACCAGCAGAAACAGGAAATTCCTCGTCGAGGGGAGAAACCCGAAGGGGGCGAGGGACGCCTCGAGGGCGGCCTTCTTGTCCCGGCGGTTGATGTGCGCGGCTTCCAGGATCTCGCGCAGGAGGGGGATTTCGGTGACGAGCGCGACGAAGCGCTCCGTCTCCTCCAGGATCCTGCGGGTGTTGCCCTCTTCCCCCCCGATGGCGAGCAGCGCACGGGCGTATCTTCGTGCCAGGCTTCCGCCGATCACCGAACGATCTCCTGGATCCGGTCGATGTTCTCCCGCACGATCCGTTCCTGGTCCTCCGGGGTGATCGTCTTCGCCACGATCTCCCGGGCGGCCTGCGCGGAAAGCTCGGCCGCATCCCTGCGGAGTTCGGCCCGGGCTTTTTTCACCTCCTGGTCGGCGGCGAACTGCACCTGGGCATGGAGCCTTTCGATCTCGGCCTGCGCCGCCTCGCGGATCCTCCGCGCTTCCTCCTCGGCCCCGGCATCCATCTTCCGGCTTCTTTCCGCGATCTCTCCGGCAAGCTTGGCCATCCGATCCTCGATCGCCGCGAGCATTGCCCAGGCGTCCGCCCTCGCGTGGTTGGCCTCATCGATCGACTTCCGGATCAACGCGGTCCGCTCCTTGAGATACGCTCCGAGGGGCTTTTTCAGGAAGTAGACGAGCACTCCGACCAGAATGCCGAAGTTCACGGCCTGCTTGAAGATCTCCCACCACGGGACGCCGGCGTGGCCG
This sequence comes from Candidatus Deferrimicrobiaceae bacterium, assembly GCA_035256765.1. Classification (NCBI taxonomy): domain Bacteria; phylum Candidatus Deferrimicrobiota; class Candidatus Deferrimicrobia; order Candidatus Deferrimicrobiales; family Candidatus Deferrimicrobiaceae; species Candidatus Deferrimicrobiaceae bacterium. Next base: position 6,467 of record DATEXR010000120.1, read on the forward strand.
GCCGACCCTTCCGCGGCGGCCGCGATCGACGGCAAGGCCAGAGAGGCAAGGACAAGAAGGATCGAGCTCATGCAACCGTCCTTCCGAGAACCTTCTCGGCGATCCCCCGGGAGAGACCCGACACCTCGTCCCGCAGCGTCCGGGCGGCCTTCTCCTTCTCCGCGTCGATCTGTTCCTTCATGGCCTCGATCTGCCGGTTCGTTTCCTCCTGGACGGTTTCAATCCTCTTCCGCTCGCCCCGGGCCGCTTCCTCCATCCGCGCCCGCTTGCGGGCGAGGGCCTCGGCGGCCGCCTTCCGCAGGGAGTCGTCGTACCGCCGGTTCTTCGCGTCGGCCTCGGCGACGGCATGCTTGGCCTCCTCCAGCGGCGTCACGGAAAGGTTTTCCCGTTCCCGGAACGTGGCGAGTATCGGCCGGACCAGCGTGACGGAAAGAATGAATGTGAGGACGACCACCAGTCCCATCTGGAGGACGGCGAACAGCGTGATGTCCAGCGTCTCGAATATCTTGAGGACGAGTTCCATGGAACCGTCTCCCCCCGGGATTCCCTGCAGGCTAGTGCACCGTCTCGCAAATACCTTGGCATTCGAGCGCCGCTGCATCCGCTCCCGCTTCGTTGCGCTTCTTCCCCATACTCAGCGGTATGCCTCAGTCGCGCGCCTTCGCCAAGGCGCGGCGCATCGACGCTCTCGGTGCGTCAAGCTATTTACGAAACGGTACACTGCGACAGGAGTCAGAACGATAAACGGGAGATTGATATCACGGGAGGAAAGCGGCTGTCAAGCAGTTAATGGGAGAAACGCTGTCAATACGGCGCGGTCCGGAAGCAATAGGAAAAAAGGGCACCGCAGCGAACCGCGGCGCCCTTTTTTTCCGGAACCCGCCTTCGTTCCCCGGAGGATTTCCCTCCTTCCAGGAACGTGACTTGCCCCGTCGGGTTACTTCTTCGGTGCTTCCATCGGCTTCGGTGCTTCCGCCGGGGCCGGTGGCTTCACAGCGTTGTCCGCGGGAGCCGCAGCCGGCGGAGGCGGCGGGGGCGGAGGAGGCGGTGCCGTCTGCTGTTGGCACGCTGCGAGTCCGATGGATGCGGCCAGCAACAAACCCAGGAACAGAGACCAATACTTGCGCATTTCTTTACGCTCCTTTCCTTTCGGAGTTTATCCGTTGCCGGATAAAGATTTGGATGGCTTATGCGGCGAAATATAGCACAAGCCTATCTCGATGCAACTGTTTTTTACGGCCTTTCCCCCCTGCGAGAAAAACAGGTCCCTCCAGGGCGGTCTACTTCCCCCCGAAAAGAATCTCGCAAAGTCTCTGAAATTCCCCTTCGGAGAAGTAGGAGACCTCGATCCGCCCCTTTTTCGGCGTTCCCCGGACGCGCACTCTCGTTCCCCCCATCCGCGAGAGCCGGTCCTCCAAATCCTTAAGATGCGGGTCGTGCCGCTGCGGTTTGCGCCTGGTCCCTTTTCTTTCCCCCTCCTGGCACAGCCGCTCCACCTCGCGGACGGAGAGACCCTTGCGCAACGCGACCTCGAAGATCGCCACGAGGCGGCCGGCGGGCGCCGACAGAAGCGCGCGGGCGTGCCCCGCGGAGAGCCGTCCGTCGACGACGGCCTGCTTCACGTCGGCGGGGAGCCGGAGCAGCCTCACCGTGTTCGCCACCGTCACGCGGTCCTTCCCCACGCGCCGCGCGATCTCCTCGTGGGAGAGCGAGAACTCGGCGGCAAGCCGCTGGTACGCCTCCGCAAGCTCGATGGCGTTCAGGTCCGCCCGCTGGACATTCTCCACCAGGGCCGCCTCGAGCGACTCCCGGTCCGAGAACTTCTTCACGATGGCGGGAATCGTCCCCACGCCGGCTGCCTGGGCGGCGCGAAGCCTGCGTTCCCCCGCGACGAGCTCGTACCCGGCGGCCGTGGGGCGCACGATCACGGGCTGGAGGACCCCCTTCTCGCGGATCGACTCGACCAGGTCCCGCAGTTCCTCGGGGGCAAAGGAGCGCCTTGGCTGCTGGCCGCTCCCCCGGATTTCGCTCACCGGGATGCGCAGGAAGTCGGGCTCCCGTTCGGAGGGGCCCGGCAGGAGGGCCGACAGGCCTCTCCCCAACACCTTCCTCTTCACCGGATCGGGTTTTCGTTCCATCGGCTCACCATCTCTTTGGCCAGCTCGAGGTAGCTCTGCGCCCCCCGCGAACTCACCGCGTACAGGATCGCCGGCTTCCCGAAGGAAGGGGACTCGGAAAGCCGCACGTTACGTGGTATAACTATTTGAAATACTTGAGAATTTAGGTTTTCCCGGGCTTCCGCGGCAACCTGGTGGGCCAGGTTGTTCCGGGAGTCGAACATGGTGAGGAGGACCCCCTCCACACGGAGGGTGGGGTTTACCGACTCCCGGAGCTTCTCGATGGTGCGGTAGAGGGATCCCAACCCTTCCAGGGCGTAATACTCGCACTGCAGGGGAATCAGCACGGACCGGGCCGCGCACAGGGCATTGACGGTCAACAGCCCCAGGGAGGGGGGGCAGTCGATGAGGATGACCTCGTACGACCCCTCGAGGGGCCGCAGAACCTCCCGAAGCCGCGTTTCCCTCCTTTCCTGGGTGACCAGCTCGATCTCCGCCCCGATCAGGTCTCCCGACGCGGGCAGGAGGTAAAGATACGGCAGATCCGTACCGCGGACCGCTTCCGCCGCCGAAATTTCGCCCATCAGCGCCCGGTAGGTGTTCTTTTCGGTATCCCCTCCCGGGTCGCCACCGATCCCCGACGTCGCGTTCGCCTGGGGATCCAGGTCCACGAGAAGGGTCCGCTTCTCCATCACGGCAAGGGAGGCGGCGAGATTGACCGCCGTGGTGGTCTTCCCCACCCCCCCTTTTTGGTTGGCAACGGCGATGACATGGACCAAGCGGTATTGCTCCAGGGGCCGGCGAACCCGGAAAATGGAAACAGCACGTACCGGTTTCTTTTACCACGCAGGGGGTTGGCAGAGGAAAGAAAATCTTCCGGCCGTCCCCGCCGCTCCCCTCAATCCGCGTCGGGTGAAACCGGGATTCCCCGATCCCTTACGGGAGGAGGATCTCCCGGATCTTTCGCCTCCCCATGCCTAAAGGAAGTTCGAACCCGACGGTGCGGCCCGGGACGGCCCCCCGCGGCAACAACCGTTCCTCCCTCCCGGCCTCCCTCTTCCTCCCGGGGCCCTCCATCCCGAGAAAGCGCCCCCCGGGGGCGAAATACGGCAGGAGAACGGCGACGGCTTCCGCCGCCGGGAGTGTGGCCCGGGTGACGATATGCTCGAACCGCCCGATGGAGAGGGGATTTCTCCCTTCCAGCCGGCCCTGCACCACTTCCGCGTTGGAAAGGGAGAGCATTCGGCGGACGTGCGACAGGAACGCGCACTTTTTCGCGGAGGACTCCAGAAGGACGACGTGCGATCCGGGAAGGGCAATCGCCAGGGGGATCCCCGGATAGCCGGCCCCCGACCCGAAATCCAGGATCCGCCCGGGGAACGGGCAAAACGCAAGGAGGAAGAGGGAATCCAGGATATGTTTCACCGCGACCTTCTCCAGGGAGGTGATCGCCGTGAGCCGGATCGACCGGTTCCAGCGCAACATCTCCCCGGCGTGGGCGACCAGTTTCCCGACGGCCTCCGGCGGCACGGAAAGGCCTGCCCCGGCGATCAACCCGGCGAGAAATTCCGCCGAGGGAACCGGGATGTCAGTGGGCGGGGACACTCCTCCCTCCTGGGCGGGGACACTCCTCAACGCTGGGCGGGGACACTCCTCAACGAACAACTTGATATAGGAGTGTCCCCCTTGGGAGTGTCCCCCTTGTGAGTGTCCCCCGACAACCTCGAGGAATGTCCCCGGTGATCTCTCGGGGCCCCTGTTCCACGTGGAACACCCCCCCGTGGGCGGGGACACTCCTCCCTCCTGGGCGGGGACACTCCTCCAACCATACCACCGACAACCTCCAGGAGTGTCCCCGGTGGAGGACAGCGGCGGAAACGGAACCGTATCGCGGGTCACCAGCCTGCGGGGGTTGCCGCCCGGCTTTTTTTCAGCGCGACGAGGAGGAGGGCCACCGCCGCCGGGGTGACGCCGGGGATCCGCTGGGCCTGACCGATCGAGGCCGGGCGCACCCGGACAAGCTTGTCCCGGACCTCGGCGGACAGGCCGTAGACGGATTCGAAGGGGAAGTCGCCGGGAAACTTCAACTCTTCGTATTTTTTAAGTTTTTTGGCTTCCTCCTCCTGGCGGCGGATATACCCGTCGAACTTGACGATCAGTTCCGCCTGGGAGGCCACCTCCGGGGAAAACGATTGAAATTTCGGGTCGTTCGCCACGATCAGGGAGGCTGTCACCCCGGGGCGGCGCAAAAGCTCCTCGTACGCAATCCCGGGACGGACCGGCGCCCCAGCCGCCTCCTCCGCGGCCCTGGCCAGGGGATGCCCCGCCGGGACACGGGATGCCGCCAGGAGCGACAGCAGGGAGGACAGCCCCTCCCGCTTCGCGCGGAATTCTCCGTACCGGTCCGGGGGAAGCAGCCCCACCCGGTGTCCCGTTTCGGACAGGCGCAGGTCGGCGTTGTCCTCCCGCAGAAGAAGGCGGTATTCGGCCCGCGAGGTGAACATCCGGTACGGCTCCTTCGCTCCCTTGGTGACCAGGTCGTCGATCATCACGCCGATGTACGCCTCGCTGCGGTGAAATACCACGGGCTCTTTCCCCTGCACCCTGCGCGCCGCGTTGATCCCTGCGACCACCCCCTGCGCCGCGGCCTCCTCGTACCCGCTGGTTCCGTTGATCTGCCCGGCATGAAACAGGTTTTCCACGATCTTCGTTTCCAGGGAGGGAAGAAGCTGCACCGGATCGACGAAATCGTACTCGATGGCGTACCCCGGGCGGATGATCTCCACCTCCTCGAGGCCGGGAATGGTCCGAAGCATCCGGACCTGGATGTCGTAGGGAAGGCTCGTGGAGACCCCGTTCGGGTAATACTCGGCGGTCCGAAGCCCCTCGGGCTCCAAAAAGACGTGGTGGCGCTCCTTGTCTTCGAACCGGACCACCTTGTCCTCGATGGAGGGGCAATACCTCGGCCCGATCCCCTGGATCACCCCGGAATACAGAGGGGAGCGGGAGAGGCCGGAGCGGATCACCTCGTGGGTCCGTTCGTTCGTATAGGTGACGTAGCACGCCACCTGGGGCCTTCGGATCTCCCGGTTCCCGAAGGAGAACGGAACGGGAGGGTCATCGCCCCATTGGGGGGCGGTCCGGGAGAAATCGATCGTTTTCCCGTCGATCCGGGGGGTGGTGCCGGTCTTGAGCCTTCCGACCGAAAACCCCAATTCCCGAAGAGAGTCGGAGAGTTTCATCGCGGGGAAATCTCCCGCCCTCCCCGCCGGGAAGTTCACCAGGCCGATGTGAACGAGCCCTTTCAGGAAGGTCCCGGTGCACAGGACGACCGTCTTCCCCCGGTACCGTACCCCGAGGTTCGTGTCGACCCCTTTCGCCCTCCCCCCTTCCGCGTAAACCGCGTCGACGATGGCCTGTTTGATATCCAGCCCGAAGGTGCTCTCGAGGACCTTCTTCATCCGGAGACGGTAGAGCTGCTTGTCGGCTTGCGCCCGGGAGGACCGAACCGCCGGCCCCTTGCTCGTGTTCAGCTGGCGGAACTGGATCCCCGTCGCGTCGATGTTTTTCGCCATCTCCCCGCCCAGGGCGTCGACCTCGCGGACGAGGTGCCCCTTGGCCAGCCCCCCGATGGCGGGGTTGCACGACATGAGCCCGATGGCGTCGGCGTTGATCGTCAGAAGAAGGGTGGAACACCCCATCCGGGCGGCGGCCAGCGCCGCCTCGCAGCCGGCATGCCCCCCGCCCACGACGACGACATCGTACTCCTTCGGGTACTCGTACACGCTCACTGCCGCTCTCCTCCCCCTGTTCCACGTGGAACACCTTCCCTCCCCGGGGACATCTCCTGATTTCTACTTCCCGATGCAAAAGGAGCGGAAGATGGCTTGCAACACCTCTTCGGGCGCAATCTCCCCGGTGAGTTCGGCGAGCGCCCGGGCCGCTTCCCGGATGTCGGCGGCAGGAAACTCCAGGGAAAGCGCCCTCCCCGCCGCCTCCTGGCCCCTTTCCAGGGCGACGTCCGCCTTCCGGACCGCCTCGAGATGGCGCAGGCGGGTTAGCGGCGCCTCGGCCATTATAGCATCCTCCCCGGGGGCGAGTTCGGCGGCAATCGCCCTGAGGAGCGCGTCGATCCCCTCTCCGGTCTTCGCCGACAGCGGGACCGTTCCTTTCCTGCCGGGACCGCGGAAGAAGGAGCCGTCCTCGACGACCGGCAGGTCCTGCTTGTTCACGAGGACCAGGTGGGGGCGGTCCGCCATCTCCCGGTACGCATCGCGATCCCCCCCGTGCGCCGGCCGGCTCCCGTCGAGGACGAACAGGGTCAAGTCCGCCCCCGCGATGATCTCCCGGCTCCGCCTCACCCCTTCGCGCTCCACCGGATCTTCCGCCTCCCGCAACCCCGCGGTGTCGACAAGCCGAAGCGGAATCCCCGAAAGGGAGACCTCCCCGGAGAGGTAATCCCGCGTGGTCCCCGGGATCTCCGTGACGATCGCCCGCTCCTCCCCCAGAATGCGGTTGAGCAGGCGGGACTTCCCCACGTTGGCCACCCCGGCGATCGCCACCGTTGCCCCGTCCCGGTACCGGTGCCCGCGGGTGTACGATGCGGCGTACCGCCCTGCCTGTATCCTCAAATCTGATACCCGTTCTATTAGTTGTGCATTGTCTATCAGGGGAATGTCCTCGTCGGAGAAGTCGATCGCGGCCTCCAGGATCGTGAGAAGGGATACGATCTGTTCCCGAAGAGGGGTGATCGCCTCCCGGATTCCTCCCTGGAGCTGGCGCAGAGCCGCCCGGGCCGCCCCTTCCGTGCGGGCCGCAATCAGGTCGGCGAGCGCCTCCGCCTGCGTCAGGTCCATCTTTCCGTTTTCGAAGGCGCGGCGGGAGAATTCCCCGGGGGCTGCGGGGACCGCCCCGAGAGCGCACGCAGCCGTGGCGGCCCGCTCCACGAGAACGGGATTGCCGTGCATGTGGATCTCCGCCACATCCTCTCCGGTGAAACTCCTCGGTGCGGGAAAGAAGACGATCAGCCCGGAGTCGATCTCCTCCCCCCGGCTGTCGCGGAACGGGCACCGGACAAGCGTGCGCGACGGGACAAGGGATGGATCCACCCCGGTCATCCGGGACGCGATCGGGAAGGATTCCGGTCCGGAGAGGCGCAGGAGGGATACGGCACCGGAGCCGGGGGGGGTTATGGGTGCCACGATCGTCGTCCCGCCGTCGCCGCCCGGTCCCCCCTCCGGCGCCGCGCGGGACCAGGGCCCATGTTCGTCCACGGGTCCTCCTTTGGGGGAGCGGAAGAAGGAAACGCCCCCGGAGACCTGGTTACGCCCGGGCCGCCTTTTCCGCTTCCAGCTGCCGGTTCTGGATGAGCTGCTGCCCGATGGAAAGCAGGTTGTTCACCAGCCAGTAGATCGTGAGCCCGGTCGGGAACCCCCAGAACATGAAGGTGAAGATGACGGGCAGAAAGAGCATCATCTTCTGCTGGGTCGGGTCCATCCCCGCCGATGGCGTGAGCTTCTGCTGGGCGAACATCGAGATCCCCATGAGCAGGGGGAGCAGCCGGATCGGGAGGGTGTACCCCGCCAACTCGATGTCCCAGAGGTGCTCGGGCGCGGACAGGTCGTTGATCCAGAGCATGAAGGGGGCGTGGCGAAGCTCGATCGCCACGAGGAGCCCCTTGTAGAGCGCGATAAAGACCGGGATCTGGAGGAGCATCGGGAGGCAGCCGCTCATGGGGTTGATCTTGTACGTCTTGTAGAGATTCATCATCTCCTGCTGCTGCCTCGCCTTGTCGTCCTTGTACTTCTCCTTGAGCTTGTTCAGGATGGGGGCGAGCTCCTGCATCTTCTTCATGGAGGCCATCGACTTCTTCGTGAGGGGATAGAAGAAGATCTTGATGAGGATCGTAAGCAGGATGATGTCGATCCCGTAATTCCCCGTGACGCGGTTGCTCGCCGTGAGCACCCAGACGAGCGGCTTGGCGATCACCGCGAACCACCCGTAATCGACGAGGCTCTCCAGGTCTTTGCCCGTGGCCTCGAGAAGGTTGTACTCCTTCGGCCCCATGAAGGACCGGACGGAGAAGGAGACCACCTCCCGGGGCCCGAGGACCGCCGGGGAGCCGGCGAGGACGATCCGGACCCCCTCTTCCCCCAGCAGGGTGGCTTGGTCGAGACTCCAATCCTTTTCGGGGATGGCGATCAGCGTGAAGTACTTGGCGTCGGCGGAGGCCCAGCGCACCGGGACCTTTCCGATCCCCCCCTTCCCGATCTTCTTCAGGTCGAGCCGCTCGACCTTTCCGCCGCTGTCCACGACGGCTCCCATGAAGGAGTAGGAGTCGCCGCCCAGCTCCCCCGCGAAGACCTGGGTTATCTCGATCCCCGGCTTGAGCCGCAACGACCCCGCCGACCCGTTCGTCACTTTCTGGGCCACCTCGAAATCGTATTTCCCGCCGGTGAAGGTGTATTCCCGGTCGATCCGCACCCCGGCCGCGGATTGCCAGGACAGGGAGACGGCCGTTTTCCCCCCTTCCGGGACGGAAAGTTCGTCGGGCGCATCCGAAGCGAAGACCGGCAGCGCCGGAAAGGCGGGCTGGCTCTCCCCGAAAGACAGGTCCAGGGGAAGGGGACGGATCGCCCCGGAGCCGATGATATCGAGCGGTTTCCCCTTCGGCGGGGGGTGATCGGTGTACCGGAGCAGGGCAAAGGACTGGATCCCGCCTCCGGCGGTGGACACGACGGCGTTGTACAGGGGAGTCTTGACGGTGATCCACCGGAGGGGATTCTCCCGGCCGGGTGCCATCGCTCCGGCCACCGGGGGCTGCGCGACTGCACGGATCGGGGGTTTTGCGGCGCCGGCCGCGTTGTCCCCCGTCCCCGCCTTCGCCGCCTCCTGCCGCTGCGCGGTCGGCGGCGGGGTCTTGGCCGGCTCGGGAGCGAACAGACGTTGCCAGGCAAGCAGGATGGCGATTGAGAGGACGATCGCCAGGATCATCCGTTTTTCCATCGAGACCTCGTGCGAAAGAATTGGATGCGCCTAGGGTAGTCCATCCCCCCGGGATGAAAGGGGTGGCACCGCACGACCCGCCGCATCCCGTCCAGGAAGCCCACCAGGACGCCGTTCAGCCGCAGGGAGCCGATCATGTACTCCGAGCAGCTCGGATGGAACCGGCAGCAGTCGCCAAGGTACGGTGAGACCAGGCGCTGGTACACCTTGAGAAGACCTATCGGGATGTCTCTTGCCTGCAAAGGGAAGGCTCCCCCTTCTTTCCCCACCGGCGTTCGATCGCGGGAAGGAGCTCCGCGGACACCGATGCGAGATCCGCTTCCCGGGGCGCTTTCCGCACCACGATGGCCGTTCGGGTCCCCCCCGGGAAGATCCCCTTGTGGAGCCGGTAGAACTCCCGCAGGACCCGCTTCAACCGGTTGCGGACCACCGCGGTCCCGACCCGCCGGCCGACGGAGATACCGATCTTCCCGGCGACGGGCCCGTCTTCCGCCGGCGCACGAACACGGCTGTCCCGGTAGATGGTGTAGTGCGGCGTGGACGCGCGCATCCCCCGGCGAACCACGTCCCGGTATTCGCGGTCGGTGCGAAGGATATCCGCCTTGGAAAGCCGACAATCCCCCACCGCGCCCTGCCCTTCCCGATCCGGATGGATTACTTCTTGCCGCTGACCGAGACGGCGAGCCGCTTCCGCCCTTTCGCGCGGCGTCGGGAAAGGACCAGCCTGCCCGCCGGAGTCGACATGCGCCGGCGAAATCCGTGGGTTCGCAGCCGCCGCCTGTTATGGGGCTGGTAGGTGCGTTTCATCGTAAGGACCACTCCTTCCTTGGTGCCAAGCGCTGTCCCTGGGAAATAAGTAAGGTATTCCTTTTGTTGCGCCCCTGTCAACCTCAATTTCCCCCTATGGTACACTGCGCTTGCCATGAGCAGAAGCCGTTCCCGCCGTTTTTCTCCCCTGCGCCGGCTTCTTTCCTTTCCTCTCCTGCGGACCGGGAGAACGAGGGAAGAGGCCTTTCCCTCCGCCGGGGAACTCCTCTTCGAACTTGCGGGCCACAACCCGGAAAACCTCCTCTTCGGCCGGTTCGGCCCGGAGGAGATCCGGGAACGGATCCGGGCCGCGGGAATCCTCGACGGACTCGCACGATGGGGATATCGCAACCCTCTCCTCGCGCTCCAGTGCGGGGACCCGCAGGACCAGCGCATCTGCCTGTACGCCGGGAGCAGGTCGCGCGGCCGCCTCCTCATGGAAGTGCGCGTGCAGATCGCCGCGTTCCGCCCGGGGAAGCCGATCGGGCCGTTCACGGAGGAGAGCGTCTTCCGGATGCTTCTGCTCCACTGGCTTCTGCTTTCCGACCCGGAACGTCCGTTTTCGATCGACCGCCCAAGGCTCCCCGGACAGGAGCGGCCGGGCCTGGGACTCCTTTCGGGATGCCTGTCCCTCCTTCGGGGGATCGGGAGGGAGTTCCCGCTCGACGGCGTGCTCGATGTCCCCGATCATTTCCACACCGCCCTTTTCTACTCCCGGAAGTTCCGGTTCCTCGACCCGCAGTCCGAGGGGCGGTTCCAGGCGATGGCGCGAGCCCTCAAGGGGATCCCCCTGGCCCTTGCCTCGGAGGCCGTCCAGGAGGGGTGCCTGATCGACCGCGCCACCGACCTGCCGATCCTTTGGGAGCCGGCCGAGCAGGTCATGCCGCTGCGCGATCCCCTGCGCCGCTACCTTCGCTCTCCCGAATACCGGCTCGCTTGTTCGGAGGCCGGTTCGGGCCTGGAGGCGGCCGTGGACTGGGACCGCTACCGGGAAAAGATCGCCACGAAGGGAGGTCCCGGAAAATATCCTTGATTCCCTTTTTCGCGGTATGGTACCCTTCCTTCGCCTCATGCACCGGACGCGGCGGAATCCTTCCTCTTCCGACAGGAACCCATGCGAGGAACTCGCAGAAAAGAACCGGGGGTTTTCCAAATATAACATATTGATTTTCAAGTTTCTTTTGGCTTTTCCACAGCTGTGGATAACCTTGTTGGCAACCCTTTTGCAGTAAACCGCTTAACCGCTGGACAATAAATGTTATTTTCCTCCTTTATCCCGGTGCAGGAGAGTGCATGGAGGCAGGTCGACCGGTGACAACCCGGGCGTGGGACACGGTCCTTTCCCAGCTGAAGGCCAAGGTGAGCGACCAGGTGTTCGAGACCTGGCTGCGCCCGCTGCGCTTCGTCTCCCGCGAGGGCACCCTGATCCTGGTGGCCACTCCCCACAAGTTCTTCAAGCAGTGGATCGAGGAGAACTACATGCCGCAGCTCGAAGAGGCGGCGCGCAAGGAGCTCGGGAAAAACGTCACCATCGAAATCGTCGTGGGAGGCGAGGAGGAAGGGGATGCGGAGCGGCCCGCCGCCGGCCCGGATCTGTACCCGGACGCCGCGTCGGAGACGAAGCCGGCGAAACCGACCACGCGCAACGGAGAGTTGAATCCGCGGTACACCTTCGAGAGTTTCGTCGTGGGAGCGGGGAACCAGTTCGCCCACGCCGCGTGCTACGCGGTGGCGAACGATCCCGCCAAGAGCTACAACCCGCTCTTCATTTACGGCGGCGTCGGGTTGGGCAAGACCCACCTGCTCCACGCGATCGGGAACCACACCCGGGAGCGGAACCCGCGCGTCCATGTCGCCTACATCACCTCGGAGAAATTCACGAACGAGCTCATCTTCAGTCTGCGCACGAGCCGGATGCACGATTTCAAGGAGAAGTACCGGAACGTCGACGTGCTCCTGGTCGACGACATCCAGTTCATCGCGGGGAAGCAACGCACGCAGGAGGAGTTCTTCCACACCTTCAACGAGCTGTACTCCTCCCGGAAGCAGATCGTCGTGTCCAGCGACAAGTTCCCGAAGGAGATCTCCGACCTCGAGGAGAGGATCCAGTCCCGCTTCGAGTGGGGGCTCGTGGCGGACATCCAGCCGCCGGACCTGGAGACGAGGCTCGCGATCCTGAACCGGAAGGCGGAGGCCGACCAGATCGCTCTCCCCCCGGATGTCTCCCTCTTCCTCGCCACCATGATCAAGAACAATATCCGGGAGCTCGAGGGGTCGCTGATCCGGATCGGGGCGCACGCCTCCCTCACGAAGCGGGAGATCAATATCGATCTGGCGCGCGAGGTGCTCTCCCGCCTGCTGGAATCCTCGGTCCGCGAAATCTCCCCCGACACCATCCAGAAACTCGTCGCCGAGCATTTCGGCGTGAAAGTCACCGACCTGCGCTCCGGGCGCAAGCACAAGGTGGTCGCCCTTCCGCGGCAGATCGCCATGTACCTCATGCGGGAGATGACCCACTGCTCCTTTCCCGACATCGGACAGCGCTTCGGGGGCCGGGACCATTCCACCGTCATGTACGCCGTAAAAATGATAGAGAAAAAAATGAAAGACGATGTATCGTTAAGAAACAGCATCGAGGCATTGCGCAAAGCGATCAACGGATAACCCTGTGGATGGTTTGCGGATGGCTCCTTTCTCCCCGGATCAAGGCGTTGCGTCCTTCGGTTTCCGCGCAGGTTGCACGACCGTTTTCCGGAAGGATACGGCGTCCTTTCGCCCCCTATCCACAAATTCACATTCCCTACTGCAACTACGATCTTTCTTACTTTAAGAAAGAAGAAGAGGATGGCGATGAACTTTACCGTGGATCGTGACCAGTTCGAGGGGATCCTTTCCCGCATCCAGGGAGTGGCGGAACGGCGGCACACCATGCCGATTTTGTCGCACACGCTCCTCACCGCGGGGCCGAAGGCGGGACCGACGGGCAGCCCGGGACTCACCCTGGTGGCCTCCGACCTGGAGATCGTCATCCGATGCTCCCAGGCCCTGGACGTGGTCGAGCCCGGATCCCTCGCCCTCCCGGCGCGGAAGCTGTTCGACATCGCGAAGGTCCTTCCCCAAGGACCCGTCACCCTCGTGGGCAAAGAAGGGAACTACGTGGAGATCTCGGCGGGGCGCGGACATTTCCGTCTGGCGGGACTGGGGAGCGAGGACTTTCCGGAGATGCCGGAACGGCCGAAGGGGAAACCCGTCGCCGTCGATTCGGAGACGTTCCGGAAGCTGGTGGATCGCGTAAGTCCCTTCGCGACGGGCGACGAGACGAGGTACAACCTGTCCGGAGTTCTCCTGGAGAAGCAGGAGGAGGAGGGGAAGACGGTGCTCCGCATGGTGGCCACGGACGGACACCGGCTCGCGATCGCGGACGGGGAGGTCCCGAACCTCGCGGGGCTTCTGGGGGAAAAGCGCGTGCTCGTCCCGAGAAAAGGGCTGGTCGAGATCCGGAAGCTTTCCGACGGGGGGCCGGGCTCCCTGGAGCTTTCCGCCACGGAGAAGTTCCTTTTCGCCGGGAAGGGGGACACGGAGGTATGGGTCCGGCTTCTCGACGCGGATTTCCCGGATTACCGGCAGGTCGTTCCCAAGGAGAACCGGATCGTCGCGAACGTCCCCCGGGGGCCGTTTCTGGATGTCCTGAAGCGGGTGAGCGTCATGGCGCCGGACAAGGTGAACAGCATCCGGCTCTCGTTCTCGGGAAAGCAACTGGAAGTCTCCACGACCAGCCCGGACCTCGGAGAGGCGCGGGATCTTCTGCCGATCGAGTACGAGGGCGCCCCGGTAAAGATCGGGTTCAACGGGCGATATCTCCAGGACGCCATCGGCGGAATCTCCGAGGATACGGTCCGGCTGGAACTGAAGGACGAGGTGTCCCAGGTGATCGTGCGGCCGGCGACCGACAAGAGCTACCTCGCCATCATCATGCCGATGAGAATCCTCTAG
>DATEXR010000121.1 GCA_035256765.1 Candidatus Deferrimicrobiaceae bacterium
GTAGACCATCTCGTAGAGGGAGATCTCGTCCTCCTCCAGGTTCAGATACGCGAAGATCTTGTCCTTGGCCAGCACGTAGTCGGAGACGACCCCCTTCTCGAAGAGGTCCCCCTGGGCGAGATCCCGCTGCTGGCGATACCGGGAGAGGAGGAAATAGAGCTGCGTCTGGAAGGCGTACTTGCGGCGATCATCGTAAAACCGTTCCAGAAACGGGTTGTTGGCGACTTCCTCCTGGATGAGGCGCGCGCCGAACTGCTGGGCAAGGATCTTGGCGAGAGAGGTCTTCCCCACGCCGATCGGCCCTTCGATGCCGATATACCGGGGTGCCTTCTGGGAGGTCATGTCCGGTTGATTTTAGTCGCCGCGGGCCGGAAAAGTCCACCGTTTTCCGAAAGAACCCCTGTCCCGTGGTTTCCCCCTTGACAGGTTATGGGCATATGACAATAATAATCACGGGAGGGCCACGATATGGCAAGGCCGGTAACCTGCAGGAGGGTCGGTTGCTCCCCGGAGCCCCGTTACTTCAAGCCGAGAGGAATTCCCCTTTTCCGTCTCGAAGAATCCGTGGTCACCATGGATGAATGGGAAGCGATACGGCTCGCCGACTGGGAAGGGCTCTACCAGGAGGAGGCGGCCGAACGGATGAACGTTTCGCGGCAGACATTCGGAAGAATCGTGGAATCCGCGCGCAGAAAAGTCGCGGACGCGCTGGTGAACGGAAAGGCGCTGAGAATCGAGGGAGGTGAGATCGAAATGGCAACGGAGAAGAGATCGTTCCTATGCGCCGATTGCGGACACTCCTGGGAGGTCCCCTACGGGGGAGGCAGGCAGGCGGGGTGCCCCAAATGCACGAGTGTCAATTTCCACCGGACGGACGAAGGCAGGGGACGTGGCTTCGGCAGGGGGCGGGGAGCGTCCGGAAGAGGGTTGTGCGGGCGCCGGGAATAAGCCGTCTCAGGGAGTTTCCCGGTATCGGCGGGGCCATCTTTTTCCGGGCGGCCCCGTTTCTTTCTCCCCGTCTTCGCGAATCCCCCGGAGAGTGCGGGCCAGGGCGAGGAACTTTTCGGGAGGGACCGATTCCGCGCGGGCCGTGGGGTCGACTCCGCATCGGGACAACAGGTCGCACCACTCCTTCGTCCCTCCGGCAAGAAACGGCACGGGTGCGTTTTTCAACGTTTTCCGCCTCCGGGCGAACGCGGCGCGCACGACCGCCTGGAGCTTTCGGACGAGGGGGTCGGGGATCCCTTGC
>DATEXR010000122.1 GCA_035256765.1 Candidatus Deferrimicrobiaceae bacterium
CCGAGCGGACCACGAGGTAGACCGCGGCCACCAGGGCGAGAAACTTCAGGACGTACTGGATGACGAACCCCTTTTTGATGCCCCCCTCGAGCGAGAACGCTTTCCCCAGGATCTTCCGGATCATGTAAAAGTTCCCGTAGGCGATCGCCGCGCCGCACGCGGCCCCTGGAAGCATCCGGTACTTCCCGGCGATCACGATCCCGGCAAGGACCACGCCGGCGGAGATGAGGATCTTCGTCTCCAGGGAACGGGACGCGAGGATTCCCGCCCCTTCGCCCTCCCGCGGGGCGTCGGGGTCCGCCACGGTCATCCCTCTCCCGCTCGCGCCGGGCCTGTTACCTTCCACCGGGCTTCCTCTTCTTCTCTTCCTCTTTTTCCTGCTCCTGGCCGGACCGGAGAGCGGCGCGGAAGAGGCTGCGCACCCCCGCGGCGAAACCGATTCCGAGCCAGACCACCGTCATCCAGGGACCGGTCCCGAGCCACTTGTCGAGGTAGTACCCGATGGCCAGGCCGAGGATGACCGCAATGGCCATTTCCAGGCCCAGAGCGCTGTATCGGCCCAGATCCCGGAAGAGTGCTCTACGGTCCTGTTTGTCGGTCATGTCGATAAACCACTGTTGTGTATCACAGTCTCCGGAGGGCCGTCAATCGGAAAACCGATCCGCGCCGGCCCCCCCTCCCCTGCCGCGCACCTCCCGACGGAGTCCTATCCTCGGAGGACCTCCCGCGCCGCCCGGATCGTTTTGTCGAGGTCCTTCCGGGAGTGCGCCAGGGAGACGAATCCCGCCTCGAACTGGGAGGGGGCCAAGTAGATCCCCCGGTTGAGCATCCCGTGGAAATATCTGCCGTAGGCGGCGGTGTCGCTCGTTTTCGCGGTCGCGTAGTCGACGACGGGGCCTCCCTGGAAGAAGGTCGTCCACATCGACCCGACCCGGTTGGTCCAGGTGGGGACGCCCGTCTTCTGGAACACCCCCGTAAGCCCCTCGCCGAGGTAGTCGGCCTTTTCCGCGAGCTTGCGGTAGATGCCTTTCTTCGACAGCTCGGTCAGGGCGGCGATCCCCGCGGCCACGGCAAGAGGGTTCCCCGAAAGGGTCCCCGCCTGGTAGACCGGCCCCTCGGGGGAGAGGGCGGCCATCACGTCGCGCTTGCCGCCGAACGCCCCCACGGGCAGCCCCCCGCCGATGATCTTCCCGAGCACGGTCAGGTCGGGACCGATTCCGAACAGCCCCTGCGCCCCCCCGAAGGCCACCCGGAAGCCCGAGATCACCTCGTCGAAAATGAGAAGGGCCCCCGCCTGGCGGGTGATCTCCCGCAGTTCGTCCAGGAATCCGGGGGCCGGGAGGACCACGCCCATGTTGCCGGGGATCGGCTCGATGATCACGGCGGCGATCTCCCCCCGGTTCCGGTCGAAGAGGCGCCGCACGGAGGCGGCGTCGTTGAATGCGGCGGTCAGGGTGTGCTTCGCCGTGTCCCGGGGGACTCCCGGAGAGTCCGGCTGTCCGAAGGTGAGCACCCCCGAACCGGCCTTGACCAGCATCGAGTCGGCGTGGCCGTGGTAACACCCCTCGAACTTCACGATCTTGTCCCGTCCCGTGTATCCCCGGGCGAGCCGGACGGCGCTCATCGCCGCCTCGGTTCCCGAGGAGACCAGACGGACCTTCTCGATGGAGGGGAATGCCTTCCGGATGAGGCGGGCGAGCGCGACCTCCCCGGCCGTGGGCGCCCCGTAGCTCGTCCCCCGGCCCGCGGCTTTGCGGATCGCGGAGACGATCTTCGGATGGGCGTGTCCGAGGATCATCGGCCCCCAGGAGGAGACGTAGTCGAGGAAGGTGTTCCCGTCCGCGTCCGTCACGGTGGCCCCCGCGGCCTTCGCGACGAACAGGGGCGTCCCGCCGACCGACCGGAACGCCCGAACGGGGGAGTTGACCCCCCCGGGGATCAGTTGCTGCGCCTGCCGGAACAGTTTTTTTGAAATCGCTGTTTTCATCCGGACACTCCTCCTTCGGGACGCCGCACGAACGGGATTTCTTTTACGGATGGCGAATTGTATCCGCTGCCCGGCCGGGGTGTCAAGGGAAGTATCCGCCTGAAAACCAAACGGTTTTTCATCCACCGTAAAACGATATTCTGGTATGACTTGACACGCCCGGAAGCCGGAGTGTACATATAAACATTTAGCGATCGGCCGTGCGAGGCGGGAGGGGATGGCGAAAGGGATGAGCGAAAAAGAGCAGATCGAGAGGGAATTCGGGGTTCTCTGGTCGGGCGGGGAGTCCGTCACCATCGGGGACAGGATCTATACCGCGGTCGAGATGAAAAAGGCTCTCGACCTGTGGGGGGCCGACGTGGTGACGATCGATCTTCAGCCCCTTCCCGATGATCTTTTCGCTTTCCGGTTCTACGACGGGGACGACCGATGCATCGTTGTCTTCGTGCTCGATGCGGAGCTGAACATCGTCAGGGAACTCCGCGCCCATATCGCGGAGTGGCTCGAGGACGAATATTTCAAAAGCGGAATCGAGGCGTTTTTTGCCGACCGGATGGTGGGTCTGCTTCACCGGAAGGTGAAGGGGGAGGAGGGCTAACCGACTTAGCCTCCCCGCCCGTCTTGCGGTTGCCGGAAGGGGTCGCTTCGGCTTCTCCGGGACCGTGTACATAACCACATATTAGGAAGGCCTTCCCCTCGGGAGGGGAAGAATTTCGCCACGCCTTGAAGGAGGTTTCGTTGTCCCTGACATGCTGGGAAAGGACCGTTCGCTCCTCCTCCGCCCCGGGCTCCCCGTCCTCGGATTCCCAGGAGGCGTTCCTCGGGAAGGTGACGCGGCTTCTTGCCCCTTGCGAGGGGTTGGCGGGATGATCGAATCGTACACCGAGCTGGTCCGGCACCGTCTCGAGGACCGCAGCGCCAACATCATGGCGAACCTGGAGAAACTCGGGGAGGGGCACCTCCGGTTCACGATGCGGATCTTCGGGGATTGCCTCGAAGAGGAAGGGCGGGGGAAGCTTCTCAAGGAATACACCGAATACCGGACGGAAAAGGAGCTGCGGGCCTTCGCGAAAGAGTTCATCCCTGCCTACACCGAGTACGCCATCGCGGAGCTGCTGGAGAAAAAGAAGGACGGGGAGCGATTCGTCCCCCCGTACCTCACACAGGAGGAGTACCAGGAGATGGCGGTACGGGAGAAGTGGCCCAAGATCTTGGAATTCCTGGAGGAAGTCCCCCCGCTGCAGCTGCGCCGCGAGGTTGCGCGGATGGGGATGCTCTTCCGGCCGTACATGCTCTCCGACCCCGGCTTCAACGAGGGGGTCCTCGAATTCGCGCTGTATTTCGATCTCCTGGACCGGCTTGCGGGAGTGCAGGCCGGTGATCTGCGCGCCGCCGCCCGCGAGATTGCGCCCTTGGTGGCAAAGGCCGTATCGGCGAAGTCGATCGAGGAGTGCGAAAAGATCCTGCCCCGGATCCGGACCATCGCCGCCCGGATCGCGGGGCTTCCGGCCGACCCGGAGACGCTGCTCGGGCCCGGGATGGAACGATACCCCCGGGAGGCCCCCCCGGGGTGGCACCACAGGGAATTGCGCATGACCCTGGAGACGATGTCGCTCAAGGATCTGCGCCTGTCCGCACTCGTCCACATGGACATCCTGACCACCGAGGAGACCCGGGAGATTGTTTCCCCGTTCATGACCCGGTTCCCTTCCTTTTATGAAATCCCGGGGAACTTCCTTCGGGAGCTGATCCTGGCCATCGCCCAATCCGTATCCGACCGGCTG
This sequence comes from Candidatus Deferrimicrobiaceae bacterium, assembly GCA_035256765.1. Taxonomy (NCBI): domain Bacteria; phylum Candidatus Deferrimicrobiota; class Candidatus Deferrimicrobia; order Candidatus Deferrimicrobiales; family Candidatus Deferrimicrobiaceae; species Candidatus Deferrimicrobiaceae bacterium. The sequence continues at coordinate 3,772 of DATEXR010000122.1, forward strand.
ATCACCTATTTCTTCGACCGGTACTCCACGGGGAGGATGGCCATGACGAAGCCGATCTCCTTCTTCGTGTGGAAGCTTTCGCCCGAGGAGGAGAAATTGCGCCTCCTGCGGGAGGACAACGCCCGGATGGACTCCGCGATGATGGCGCGCCATCTCGCCCGGTTTCTCCACTCCTCCTCCCCCGCGGAACTGGGAGACGCCGGCCGGCAGATCTCGTTCCTGACGAAGGAGAAGTTTATCTCCAACCACGGTTCGATATTGAAAAAGTCGGTCGACGGGCAGGAGGGGGAGGGGGTAAAGAGGCTCTACGACCAGGTCACGGTTGCCGCCCTGCGGATGATGTCTTCCGGGGCGGAGGAAAGACAGGAGAGGTTCGACGCCATCCGCGCGATGATCGCGGAAAACACGGGGATACCGCTCGACACCTTGGGGGAGGAGGAGAACTGACCTATGGCTTTGGAATACATGGAAAAAATCGTGATGTTCAAGGAGACGCCCGAAGGATTGACAACGGAAATGGATTGGCTGCATGAGGCGGGCGACGACGGATGGGAGCTGGTGACGGCCATCCCGCTCATCGCGCCGAACCGCGACGGGATCGCGTACGGCACGGTGGGGAGCCACATGATCCTGAAACGCCTAAAAAAGGTTTCATAAATGGTTTCATCAAGAAAAATTTGCTTGACACGCCCGCGGCCGGGAGGATATAAATAAAACATATTTCTAAAAGCGCAACATCAGACCCGGCAAAAAATCCTGATTTTGTTAGAGTTTTCCCAGTTCCAAAAACGGGGCGAGGCATCATTTTTCGCCTGTACTCTGGGGAAACAGAAAGGGGGGATCCGCGGGGGACGAGGGAGACGCAAGGCGAGAAGCCTACCATGGATGTGCGCACAGCAGTGATTTGCGGAAAGCAGTGCGTTGCAGAAGGGAAAATTTTTAAGGAGGGGGAGAATGGCTGAAAAGTGGCGTACAGAAAAGAAACGGCCGACAATCAAGGTTCTTCCATGGCCCGCCGTGCCGGTACCGACAACCGACGAAGTATACGCCGGCGTGGACGAAAAGAAGAAGGCATATTCCCTGTGGATTGAATCCGCGGTCCGGCAGCAGTTCAACGCGGACAAGCCGGAATCGCTGGACGGACTTCGCGTCCTGGACTGCACGGCGAACCAGATCATCGGCCACTGGTGCTCGTCCCACTTCTCGGAACTGGGGGCCGAGGTCATCATGGTCGAACCGCCGGGCGGCGACCCGTTGCGGAAAAGGGTTCCGTTCGGCCGTGAAGAGTATGCATTCACCGCCGCCAACGGCGAGAAGTGCAGCCCGCGGTTCCTCGCCGAGGCACGGAACAAGCTTTCCGTCACCCTCAACGTGGAGACGAAAGAGGGGCAGGATCTGCTCAAAAAAATCATCCCGCAGGTCGACGTCCTGATCGAAAATGCGGCCCCGGGGCACTTCGACAAGCTGGGGATCGGATACCGCCAGCTCTCGGAAATCAACCCGCGTCTCGTCTACCTCTGGGTGGGAGAGCGCGGCCAGTGGGGCCCGCTCAAAGACCAGCCGGGAGCGATGGACCCGGTCGGGCAGAACGCGATGGGCTTCACCCACGGGACCGGCGCCCCCGTGGCGTTCGGCGGAACGCCGACCCGCTCCGGGTGGTGGCTCGCCGACCAGGTCGGCGGCACCTTCGCCGCGATGGGCGCGATGGCGGCCCTCTTCGCCCGGGAGAGGTTCCTGGGGAAGGGCCAGTTCGTGGAGTGCACGGCGGCCGAAGGCGTCATGCGGATCATCGACTACAACTGGGGCTGGCACGGCATGGACGGCTCCGTCAGGCCCCGCTACGGGAACTGGGACCTGGCGATCAACATCTACGCGGTGAACCCCTGCGCCGACGGGCAGATCATGGTCGGCGGCGGGCACGACCGGCTCTGGTTCCGGATCTGGCGGACCGTAGGGAAAGACAGGCCCGAGCTCGAGCAGCACATCTGCGAGGACCCGAAGCTGCGCGTGGTGACCGACCGGCTTCCTCACTACATGCAGGTCGAGACCTACACCACCATGTGCGACTGGACCAAGGACAAGACCCGGGCCCAGTGCGAGAAGGCGCTCCAGGAAGAGGAAGTGGCTTCCGGAGGAGTCTCCTTCCTCGACGAGGTGTGCGAGTTCCCGCACTACAAGTACCGCGGCCACATCGAGATCTGCGACGACATCAACTACGGGAAAGTCCTCCTCGGAGCGTCCAGCTTCATCGGGATGAACACCCCGGGGCGGATCAAGTGGATCGGCCGCACGGTCGGCCAGGATAACGAGGACGTGTACCGCCGCCTCGCCGGGCTGGACCGCGAGAAACTGAAAGCTCTCAGGAAGGGAGGGGTGATCTAATGACCGCTGCGATCAGCAAAGACGTAAAAGATATGTCGTTCGAGGATTTCTGCCGGGCCGTGTTCGACACCACGAAGCGGTACGACAAGCCCGAGACCCTGAAAGGAATCCGGGCGATCTCCACCACGCAGTACATCCTCGGCCCCTCCTGCGCGAACTACCTGGCGGAGCTGGGCGCCGAGACGATCAAGGTCGAGCTGCCCAAGCGGGGCGAGCCGATGCGGCACACCACGCCGTTCAACGAGCCGTTCCTCTATCCCCTCTCCCGCTGGATGCCGGACAAGGGGACGGGGCTGGGCTTCTTCGGCGCGAACGCGAACGAGTACTTCCTCTCGCTCGACTTCCACAAGCCGGAAGCGATCCAGATCATGAAGCGTCTGGCCGCCAAGTCCGACGTCTTCGCCGAGAACTACCGGGCGGGCACGTTCGACCGGTGGGGGATCGGCGCGCGGCAGCATATGCAGATCAACCCCCGAGTCGTCTATCAGTGGATGGGCGGCTTCGGCGGATGGGGCCCGGGGCGCAACCGTGCCTCCTACGACATCCTCGGCCAGGCCCAGGGCGGCTGCTTCTCGATCACCGGGTGGCACAAGGAATACGGCGGGATGCCCTCCAAGCAGACTATCTGGATCATGGACTACTGGGGCGGCGCCATCTCGGCCTTCAACATCATCGCGTGCCTGTACTGGAGAGACAACGTCTCCGGGAAGGGGAACTTCCTCGAATATTCCCAGGTGCACGGCGCCCAGAGGCACCTGACCGATCTCATCGCCCTCTACGGAAGGACCGGGATCGTCGCCCAGCGGTTCGGAAACTGGGAGCCGCTGCTCTGCGTCCACGGGATCTTAAAGTGCGGGAAGTCGTCGTACCCGAACTCGAAGAACCCGCAGGAGCAGGAAGTGGGTTTCTGCCTCGTCTCGGCGTACAAGGACGAGGACTTCGCGAAGCTGTGCACGATGATCAACCGTCCCGATCTTGCCAAGAAATACCCGACCCACGCCGACCGGGTGGGGGCCGATGCGCAGAGCGCCATCTACCCCGAGCTCGAGAAGTGGGCGGCGGACAAGACGAAAGAGCAGGTCTGGGAGGAGTGCAAGAAGAACGGGCTCGTCTCCCAGCCGGTGTGGAACTCCAAGGAGGTCTCCGCACAGGAGCATTACCACCTCCGGGGGACGCTCGCCTGGATCGACGACCCGACGTTCGGCGACGTCCAGACGCAGGTGCATCCGGCGCTCATGTCGGAGACACCCCCGCGATGCCGCTGGGTCTTCAAGCCGGTCGGCGCGGACAACGAGTATATCCTGGCCAAGCTGTGCGGCTTCAGCGGTTCACACATCGCCGAACTGGAGCAGAAAGAGATCATCTAACGAACCGAAAAGGGGGATACGATGATATTTAAGGATTCTTCACTTCTTCTCCAATGCCCCAAGTGCACGACGATCAACTATCTCGATCCGTTCACGTTCTGGAACTTCAAGGGGAAGATAAAATGCGCCGGCTGCGACGCGATCTGGGAGTACGCGCTCGAGAACGGCCACCGCAAGGGGCCTCCGGTGGAGGGAAAACCGCCCCACGACAAGCTGCCGGGCTTTGCACAGACGACGGACTGGAAGCCGATCACAACGAAGGGGAAGGTGGCCGACGCGCCTCAGGCCCGGGAAGACTTCCAGGGAAAGCCGATCCCGATTACCAAGAGCATCCGCGGGAAAGCCGTTTCCGGTGCGCCGCTTACGACCGAGGAGCTGGTCGGGAGCATTCCGAAGATGTTCTACACAGGCATCTGATCGCTTGACCATTTTTTAGACAGGAGGGGATACCGTGGCAAAAATCGTTCCGAATTGTCAAGGTTGCAAGAACTTCCTCGCGGCCCTCGACCCCGAGATCAGCAAGGTGTACATGGGGGCGTGTTTGAAGCTCGAGTGGCCATACAACATCAACATCCCGAAAGACGACGGGATCGAAGGGGAGTGCGGATTCTACGAAGGACCCGGCCCCGCGACAAAGTAAAAAGATTCTTGAACCGACCGTCGCCGGTCTGGTAGATTAGCGACGCGGCAAATCCACGGCCGCCTTTGGGAAAAATCGGGTGCGGCCGTGGATTTTGCCTTTTTATGCGGCAATTTTCCCAAACACCATTCTGAGAAGGAGGGCATGCAACGATGAAGGTGGAATTCTATTACGACAGCACGGTGCAACCCGGCGCGACGTTCAACACCAACAATGCGAAGGCCGTCGAGCTCGTCAACCAGCTGGCGGCCAAGGGCGTCAACGCCAAGGCCGTTGACTTAAAGGGCGCGCAGGTTGCCTTCATGACGTACAACGCGTCGCTGACGGGCCCGAAGGCGCAGGTGCGCGCGGTGTTCGGCGCGAAGGGCGCGCTCCAGGAAGACTTCGGGAAGACCGTGCCGGCCCTCCTGGTGTTCGAGAAGGATGCGGACCGCTACCCGACGGAGGCATTCCCCCGGTCCGACAGGGATCTGCAGCGTACCCTGAACTGCGAGGAGGCACTCCAGAGGCTTCTGGAGAAAGCGTAAAGATCGGCAAACTCGAGCGGCGGGGAGATGGCCGCGGGGGTCGCGGCCCGGAACCGCCTTACGAAGGAGGGGAGGACGGATGGGGAAAATACCGGAAAGTTACCTGCCGCCGCAGGAGTTGCGGCCCAAGCGGATCTACGCACTTGACGAGTTCAAGAACATCCCGCAGAAGTTCAATTCCACGGAAATTTTGCTCGACCAGACCGCGGCGAAGTACGGCGACAAGGTCGCCGTCTACTTCGACGAGCAGAGGATCACCTACAAGCAGCTCCAGGCGAGCGTCAACCGCGTCGCCAACGGGCTCAAGAAACTCGGCGTCGAGGAGGGGGACCGGGTTTTCTTGCGGGTGCCCAACATCCCGCCGGCCGTCGTCTGCAACTTCGCCGTCATCAAGATCGGGGGTGTTTCCCTGCCCACCTCGGTTCTGTTCGCCCGCACCGAGATCGCCCATGTGGCGAACCTGGCCGAGGCGAAGGTCATGATCGTCGCCGCGGCGATGCTCGGCGAGGTCGAGGCGGCCAAGCCCGAACTCAAAACGGTCAAGACGATTGTCGTGGTCGGCGGCGACGAGAACGAGGTCCGGGCGAAGGGGTACGTTCCGTACGCGGACCTCATGAAGAACCCGGACCAGTGTGAGGCGGTGAAGCGGGACCGGATGGACGTCTCCGTCCTGCTGTTCACCTCGGGGACGACCGGCCTGCCCAAAGGGACGGCGCACTTCATGGAGGAGTCGCTCATCGTCGCCGACGGGTTCGGGAAGCACTGCTGGGAAGTCTCCGACAAGGACGTGATCGGTGGCCCGGCGCCGATCGCCATGGCAGCCGGCTACTCCACCGTGGCGGTCATCCCGTTCCGGTACGGCGCGGCCGTGTCGCTGATCCCCCGGTTCGAGCCGGTGGCAATGGCCAAGAACATCCAGAACCACAAGATCACGATCATGTCGGCCCTTCCCACCGCGTACCGGAAGATGCTGGTCGACATCAACCCGAAGGATTACGACTTCTCCTCCCTGCGGTTCTGCACCGGCGGCGGCGAGGCGCTGACCGGCAAGACGTACCTCGACTGGAAGGAGAAGTTCGGCCTCGAGCTCTACGAGGGGCTCGGGACCACCGAGATGATGTTCGTCTTCATCTCCGCGGCGGTCACCAAGAAGGTCAAGCCGGGATGGATCGGCTCGGCCTGCCCGGGGTACGTCGTGAAGGTCGTCAACGAAGAATTCAAGGAGGTCAAGCCCGGCGAGGTCGGCAAGATGATCGTCCAGGGGCCTACGGGAACGATCTACTGGAAGGACAACGACAAGCAGAAATCGGCGGTGAAGGACGGCTGGTGCCTGGCCGGGGACGTGGTGACGATGGACGAGCTGGGGAACGTCCAGTTCCTCTCCCGGGAGGACGATCTCATCAAGTCGTCCGGCTACCGGATCGGGCCGGAGGAGATCGAGGAGGCGCTGGTCATGCACGCTTCGGTCGCGGACGCCGGCGTCATCGGCGTGCCCGACCCCGTCATGGGGCAGAAGACGAAGGCGTTCGTGGCCCTGAAAGCCGGCGTCAAGCCTACGGAGGAGCTGAAAAAAGAGCTGATCGAGTTCTGCAAGGGAAAGATCGCCGTCTACAAGCTTCCCCGGGAGATCGAATTCATCGACGCGATGCCCCGCACCGCGGTCGGGAAGCTGTTGCGCCGGATGCTGCGCCAGCCGGAGGCCGGTAAGTCCAAGGGGTAGAGCGAGGCTGGGGGGGGACACTCCAGCCGGGGACATTCCTGATTCATCTCCGGGATGCGGGAGAGGAGTGTCCCCGCACATCAGGAGTGTCCCCCGGAAAGCAAGAGGCCCGGCGGCTTGCCAAAAGCCTCCGGGCCGTTTTTCCCTCCGCTTCCTTCTCCTACTCGCCCAGCCACTGTCCCAGGTGGTGCGTGGACGGGACGTTCTCGAGGATGCATTTCGTGACGGCGACGATCGGGATCCCCAGGATGAGCCCCATCCCCCCCCACATCCACCCGAAGAACATGATCGCCACCGTCGCCGCGACCGCGTTCAGCCGAACCCCCTTGCCGACGAGCGTCGGGATCAGGAAGTTGGCGGCCACGAGGTGGAACAGGGAAACGCTCACGAAGATGACGACGATGGGCACTCCCGAGTCGAATGCGACCAGCCCCACGACGAGGGCGGGCAGGAGGGCCAGAGGGAGTCCGAGGTAGGGGATCGTGGAAAGCGTCCCGCTCAGGATCCCGAGGACGGTCCAGTAGGGAAGACCCACGAACAGGAAGACGAGGGTGGTGGAGACGCTTAAGACCCCCGCCACGATCGCGTTTCCGATGAGGAACCGCTGCATCATCCGCTCGATGTCGTAGATGATGGCCCCCGCGATCTCCTGGTGTTCCCCCGGGAAGAGCTCGCGGGTTTTCCGGGAGAGCGCCTCCTTTTCCGCGAGGATGAAGTAGACCAGGAAAGGGATGAAGGAGAGGGAGAAGATGATCGTCGTGACCGACCCGAGGCCGTGGAAGACGGCATCGGACCAGGAGTTCCCCCCGCGGAGGACGACTTCGGTCCCCTTCTCGGCGGCCGACCCGGGCGGCGGGGCGATGCTCCTTCCCGCCTCGCTCAGGGTCTCCGTGATCTGATGGATCCGGTCGATGATCCCCTCCACCAGCGGGGCGTTCCGGATCTGGTCGACGAGGATCGGCAGGTCGGTGAAAAACTGCTGCATGCTCCGGTAGAGGAGGTAGAAAAGCCCGTAGAGGAAGGCGATCGCAAAAAACCCGACGACCATGCTGGACACCCTCCTGCCGATCTTCGCCTTCCGGCAGAAGAACTGGACGAACGGCTCCAGCGCGAGGGCGATCAGGGCCGAGGAGAGAATGGTGATGAACACGGACGAGGCGAAATAGAGGAGGGCGATCACGCCGAGGGTGGCCAGAAGGGTCAGGCTCGCCCCTGTTGCTCGGTCCAGCGAGATTCTCCGCATGGGAATACTCTACCCTTTTTCCCCCTCCGCCACACCCGCATTTTGTGATATGAATGCCGGAAACGGTGCAAATGCGGGAGGGAAAAGGAAGGGACCATGGCCACCGTTTCCCACTCCATCGAGATCCGGGTCCGGTTCGGCGAGACCGACCCGTACGGCGTGGCGTACTTCGCCGCCATCCTCGACTACTTCAAGAGGGGAATGGACGAGTTCCTCCGGTCGCGGGGACTTTCCCCCGACGGCGTCTACCGGAACGTCCGGAGGAGTTTCGGCTTCCCCGTGATCGCGACCCAGTGCCGGTACCGGTCCCCCGTGCGGTTCGACGACCTGCTCACCCTGCGGACCCGGGTCGTCCGGGTCGAGGAGAAGGGGGCGACGTTCGGGTTCTCCCTTTTCCGGACCGTGGAGGGGAAGGACCTCCTCGCCGCGGAAGGGAAGATCTCCTGCCGATCGATCGACGCCTCCTGGAAGCCGATCCCCATCCCGAAGGACCTCAAGAAAACGCTGACCGGCTAGGCGGCTTCCGCTTGCCCGCCTCCGGTGGAGGGCCCCTGGCTCGCGGGGGGCTTCCGCATCCGCTACGCTCACGACCTTGCGGCCGCTCGCTGCCGGTTCCGCTCGACGCAAGTTCTTCCTCGCTCCACAGGCCGCTCTGCGGAACCCCCCGCATCGCCCCGGGTCCCCGGTCCCGGAAATGCGGTCAGCGGCGCAGCAAGCCGAAGGAGGAGGGGCGCAGTGA
>DATEXR010000123.1 GCA_035256765.1 Candidatus Deferrimicrobiaceae bacterium
GGCGACAAGCTTCCCCCCGTCGTCGTCCTGGGGCCGACCGTCGGGATCCTCCCGTTCGAGAAGGTCCAGGCCGAGGCCGGGTTCGACCTGATCCACGCCGGTACCGACGCGGACGACTACCCGCTCTATTTCCACGGCAAGCTCGGAACGCCGGAAGGCTCCCTCTTCCGTTCCTCGCCGGCCATCGCCGTCGGGGGGTACAACTTCGGGACGAAATCGGACGTCACCAACCAGAACATCGTCTACGGCCTGGTCGCCAGGACCTTCCCCGTGATCGGGCGCCTCTCTGTCGGCTATTTCGCGGGGAACGACAAGATCCTCGTCGACGCAAACGGAAGCAAGGACGAAAAGGGCGTTTTACTTTCCTGGGACCGGACCCTCTCCGAGATCTCCGACAACCTCTGGGCCGCGGTGGACTACCAGGGGACCGACTCCGCGATCGGAGCCTTGAGTTTCGGGATCTCCTACGCCTTCGCGAAGAACGCGAGCATCATCTTCGGCTACGACATCTACAACGAGAAGAAGACCGGGGGGGAGAACACCTTCACCGTCCAGGTGGACTTCAACCTGCCGAGGTAGCGCGCAATGAAGAAGATCGAGGCGATCATCAAGCCGTTCAAGCTCGAGGAGGTGAAAAACGCGCTCCAGGAGATCGGCGTGACCGGCATGACCGTCACCGAGGTCAAGGGGTTCGGCCGCCAGAAGGGGCACACCGAGATCTACCGCGGCGCGGAGTATTTCGTCGAGTTCATCCCGAAGCTCAAAATCGATCTGGCCGTGGCGGCCGACACGGTCCCCGCGGTGGTGGAGCGGATCCTCACCTCCGCCCGCACCGGGAAGATCGGCGACGGGAAGATCTTCGTCTCCGACGTCGAGGAGGTCGTCCGGATCCGCACGGGCGAGCGGGGGCGGGAAGCTTTGTAGCGACGTCATGCTCGACGGGCGTTTTCCCGGAGGCTGCGCGGGAACCTGTCCCTCCCTGTCCGCGCGGCCTCCGCCGCGGGGAACGGATCTCCTGCCGGAATCCTCCCTTCGCTCCCCGACGGAGAACCCTCCTGCGCCCGGACCATCGGGGAAGGCGGTGCGTCACATCGCCCGGATGGGGAGGATGATCATCGGAAGGCCCTGGAAGACGAGCTTCTTCTGGACCAGGAAGGAGGTCTGGTTGTGGAGCAGCCGGGAGAAGAAGCTCTCCTCCCGGAAGACGAGCTTCCCCGCGAAAAACATGACGCTCGGAAAATCCTTCGCCGTCCCGGACGCCAGGTGGTCGAGCACCGTGATGGCGTCGGTCCCGACCTCGGAACGCGCCTCCGCAAAGAAACCGTGCCCCTTGGCGAACTCGACGTACTTCTCCAGCTGGGCCTTCAGGTCCTGGGTAAGGTTCACGACCTCCTGCGCCCCCTTGAAACGGCTCGTGTCGATGACGCCGGCGGAGAGGAAGACGAAATTGCGGAACATCCCGGGAAACGAACGGATCACGTTGAAGAAGACGTGCATCCCCATCCCGTTGTACCCCGACACCAGGATCGCGGCCGTGGGAGCGTTCCGGAGCACCACGGGCTCCTGGGCGGTGGGGACGGTCACCGGGGGCAGGGACAACAGCAGGTCGTCCAGCCGCAGGAGAAGCTCCTGGGTCTGCCGGTAATGGCGCCGGATCAGGAAGGACAGGGCGATGAAGGTCCCGGTGATCAGGAGGGTCACCCAACCCCCTTCCGGAAACTTGATCCATATCGTCACGCAAAGGATCGAGGCCGTCAGGAGGAATCCGAATCCGTTGATCCCGAACCTGTGCCTCCACCCCTTCACCCTGCGGTGGTCCTTCCACCAGTGGACGCACATCCCGAACTGGGAGAGGGTGAAGGTCAAAAACACGTTGATCGAGTACATGACCACCAGGTACTTGACCGACCCCCCCGTCAGGAAGAGCATCAGGAACGCCATCCCCCCCATGAAATAGACTCCGTAATTTCTCACGAGCCGCTCGGAGAGGTGGGCGAAGCGGGCCGGCATGTACCGGTCGACCGCCATGTTCGACAGGACCTGGGGTCCGTCCAGGAACCCGGTCTGCGCCGCCACGAACAGGAGGACGGCCTCCGTGGCCAGGATCCCGGCCACGAATATTCCCCCGAGGTGCGGCCCGCCCAGGTTGCCGATCAGGGTCTCGATCAGGACCGCGTTGAGCGTCTTGCCGGGAACCGGCCGGATGTCGTTCAGCACGTACCCGAGAATGATCCCCCCCGCAAGGAAGGAAAGCGAGACGGCCATGTACAGCATCGCCCTCTTTCCCGTGTGCACCCGGGGCTCGCGCAGGGTCTGCATCGAGTTGCTCACCGCCTCGATCCCCGTGTACGTCCCGGCGCCCATCGAGTAGGCCCGCATGAGGAGCGCGGCCACGCCGAATCCCCCCATTTCGGAAGCGGCCAGGGAGAGGTCCACCGATACCCGGGAGGCGAGCGCGGGCACGTCGGCCAGGTGGCGCCCCACGCCGTAGAAGACCAGGGGCACGTGGGAGAGGATGAAGGCAATGAAGATGGGGGTCAGGGCCATCACGGACTCCTTGACTCCCCGCAGGTTGATCCAGATGAGGAAGACGATGATGAGCCCCATGGACAGGAACTTCCCTGCCTGCCATCCCGGGGGGAGGAAGCTGTAGATCGCGTCGACGCCGGCCGCGACGGAGATGGTGACCGTCAGGACGTAGTCGATGACGAGAGCCGAGCCGGAGACGACGCCGGCCTTCTCCCCCAGGAGCTTGGAGGCGACGATGTATCCGCCCCCCCCGGACGGAAACTCCTCGATGATCTGCGAGTAGCTTCCCGAGATGAGGAAGATCGTGACCACGGTGGCCATCGCCACGAAGATCGCCAGGACCGTGTGGTTCCCCAGGGCGAGGTACGCCTCCTCCGGGCCGTACGACGAGGAGGAGATCCCGTCCGCCCCCAGGCCCACCCATGCGAAGAAGGCGATCAGGGAGATATGCTGAAAGATTTTCGGGTCGAAGATGTCTCGCGGGGCGCCGAAAAGGAAGAGTTTCGCCCGCCGGTACCAGGACATTGGTTCCCTCGAAGAGTCGCCGTCCTGTTCCTCGGGCGGCTTTCGGATTATGCTACCGCTTTCCTCCGCCGGCGTCGAATCTCCCGCCGGGCAGAGGCGGGCGGGAGCCCGGGAGGGCAGGGAGAATTCCCGGGTCAGCCGCCCCCCCGTTTCGCTTATACTTGGGGGATGGCCGATCGGAAACCGGTTTCCGTTTCCCTCTTTTCCACCTGCCTGGCCGACACGTTCTTCCCGAGCGTGTGCTTCGCCACGGTCGCCGTCCTCGAGAGGTTCGGCGTCGACGTCCGGGTCCCCCTGTCCCAAACGTGCTGCGGGCAGCCGGCCTTCAACTCCGGCAACCGGAAGGAGGCGCGGAAGATGGCGGCAAGGTTCCTCTCCGTGTTCCAGGGAGAGGAGCACATCGTCACCCCCTCCGGCTCCTGCGCCACGATGGTCAAGCACGAGTACCCGGTCCTGTTCCGGGACGAGCCGAGGATGCTCTCCCTCGCCTACCAGGTGGCCGAGCGGGTCTTCGAGCTCTCCCAGTTCCTGGTCGACGTCCTGGGCGTCGTCGACCCCGGCTCGACATACCGCGGGAAGGTGACCTACCACGACTCGTGCCACCTGAAGCGGGGGCTGGGCGTAACGGAAGCGCCCCGGACGCTGCTCAAGGCCATCCCGGGCGTCGAGTTCGTGGAAATGGAGGAGAGCGACCGGTGCTGCGGCTTCGGCGGGGTCTTCTCCGTCAAGTACCCCCACATCTCCTGCCGGATGGCCGATCGCAAGATCGAGCGGATCCTCGAGACCGGCGCGCAGGTGGTCACCTCCGGGGACCTCGGGTGCCTGATGAACATCGGGGGGACGATCTCGCGGTCGGGCTACCCGGTCCGCGCGGTGCACATCGCGGAGATCCTGGCGGGCTCCGAAGG
>DATEXR010000124.1 GCA_035256765.1 Candidatus Deferrimicrobiaceae bacterium
GTCGTCGCGATTAAACGGAACCGGACGATCGAGACCAGACAGAAACGGAGACTGATAAAAGATTTTCAGGCAGTATGAGTTATGGTAGGAGTTTGAGGGTGAAAAGGAAGGGGATTGCGGTTTTCGCCGAAATCCCCTTTAATTCCTTGGCGGTCCCAGCGGGGTTCGAACCCGCGTTTTCGCCGTGAGAGGGCGGTGTCCTGGGCCACTAGACGATGGGACCATCTGGCTGAGGAGCCAGGATTCGAACCTGGAAAACCTGGTCCAGAGCCAGGCGTGATGCCGTTTCACCACTCCTCAACGGAAAATGCAGGATATCCGAGCGGGAGTGGCCCCGTCAAGCGCCAAGGATGCCCAAAATACACCGCCTGTCCTTGCGCGGAGGGGTTCCCAAGGTTCCCGCCCGGTTTTTTCCATTCATGCGGCCTCGGGTTGCCGACCTTGCGGCCATCACGGGCCTTCTGTTATCAAGGACTTCCCGTTGGCTTTGTCTTTCCGCGTCCGCTGCGCACACCGTCCCCGTCTTCGCTCCCGTTCACCCCCTGCGACGACCCCGTCGCCCTGCGCGGCCGGCGACGGCGACATCAGCGCGATCGTGGATCGTGCCCGCACCAGCAGCGACAACGACGGATGACGGCCGCTGACCCACACGATCAGCTTCCGCGCATGCTCCACAACACGACCATATCCTTTTGGCAAGGGGAGGCGACGGTCGCTGTCGCGGGTGAGCGGAAAGGAGGCGACTCGGCAGAGTATCAGGGGGGGTATTTCGGCGCAACTGATGGCGAATCGCCATCAGTTTCCGTTTTCTACCCCCCCCCAATCCCTCATCCCATCCATGTCCAGATACACCGGCAACCCGCCCAGCGCCGTCATCCCCGATTCCCTCATCTGCCCTTAAACATTCTATCTTCATGATTCCTCAGGCCAACGAGTATTATCGTTTATTAGGCGGAGGATCGGGGATGCAGGGATGCGACGGATCTTCCTGAACCTGGTTTTCCTCCCTCCCGGCAGGTAAGATGGCGTCGAACATTCGCGAAGGATTTATCGAAAAATCCGCCCCAAGGGGGAACGCCATGAAGAAACGGGCGCTGTGCATCGGGATCAACGACTATCCGGGCACCGACAGCGACCTTGCCGGATGCGTCAACGACGCGAACGACTGGGCCGCCGCGTTCACGGACCGCGGGTTCGCCGTGAAGACGCTGATCGACCGGCGGGCGACCGGGAACGCGATCCGCAAGGCGATCGAATCCCTCATCACCGGATCCCGGAAAGGGGACAGCATCGTCGTCCAGTACTCGGGGCACGGCTCCTTCGTGCCGGATGAGGACGGGGACGAGCCGGACGGCACGGACGAATGCCTCTGCCCGTACGATCTCAAGGAGGAGGGGCCGATCACGGACGACGAGCTGTTCGACCTGTTCAGTGCCCGGCCGCAAGGAGCCCGGGTCCTCATGATCTCGGACTCCTGCCACTCCGGGACCGTGGCGCGGTTCGCGCCGATCACGACCCCGCCGACCACGAAGGATCGGAACCCGCCGCAGCGGAAGGTCCGGTTCCTGCCGCCTGCGGTCTTTCTCTCCCGGAGCGATGCAACGAAGCTCGGGACGGGACGGGCGAGGCGCCCTTCGAGCCCTCCCGGCCGGTACGCCGCACTGCTCCTGGCGGGCTGCCGGGACACCGAATACAGCTTCGACGCGTCCTTCGAGGGAAGGGCCAACGGCGCGTTCACGTTCGTCGCCCTGCGGTCCCTCGCCTCCCTTGCGGCGGAGGCGACGTACGGGGACTGGTATAGGGCGATCCGCCGGGTTCTTCCCTCGCAGCAGTATCCCCAGACGCCCAACCTGTATGGTTCGAAAAGCATGCGAAGGTGGACGGTGCTTGCCTGAAACGGCATGGGACCGTCCGGATAGGCGAGGAAGGGGGCGGAATCCTCCGCGGAACAAGGCAAAAAGCGGGGCCTTCGGTCGTTTTGACTCACCCCGTACGGCATGCTATGGATAAACCGTTATCCGTTCGGGATACGCAAAATCAAACGTACCGGGGAATGCGCGTTTATGCCTGATTTCAAATCCGATCCTCAGCTTTCCGGGGGCGGTGAGTCCCGGGATTTCCTCCGCGAGATCGTGAGGCGCGACATGCTCGCCGGGGCCTACGACGGCCGCGTGGTTACGCGCTTTCCCCCCGAGCCGAACGGCTATCTGCACATCGGGCACGCCAAATCGATCTGCCTGAACTTCGGCGTCGCCCGGGAGTTCGACGGGGTCTGCCATCTGCGGTTCGACGATACGAACCCGGAAACCGAGGATATGAAGTACGTCGAATCGATCATCCGCGATGTCCGATGGCTGGGCTACGACTGGGGCGAGAAGCTGTTTTTCGCCTCGGACTACTTCGAACAGCTCTACGAATTCGCGGCCCGGCTCATCCGGGACGGGAAGGCGTACGTGGACAGCCAGACCGAGGAGGAGATCCGGGAGCATCGCGGGACCGTCACGGAAGCCGGCCGGGAAAGCCCCTACCGCGATCGATCCGTGGAGGAGAACCTGGACCTCTTCGCGCGGATGCGCGCCGGGAGGTTCCCCGACGGGGCGCACGTCCTGCGCGCCAAGGGGGACATGGCGGCAAGCAACATGAAGATGCGCGACCCGCTTCTCTACCGCATCCGGCACGCGACGCATTACCGAAGAGGCGACGACTGGTGCCTCTATCCGATGTACGACTTCGCCCACCCGCTGTCGGACGCCGTCGAGAAGATCACGCATTCGATCTGCACCCTCGAGTTCGAGAACAACCGGGCGATCTACGACTGGCTGCTCGACAATCTCTTCCCGGAACCGCGCCCGCATCAATACGAGTTCGCCCGGCTCAACCTGGACTATACGATCATGAGCAAGCGCAAGCTGCTTGAGCTCGTGGAGGAGGGGCTCGTCTCCGGCTGGGACGACCCCCGCCTGCCGACGATCGCCGGCATGCGGCGACGCGGCTACACCCCCGAGGGGATCCGGCTGTTCGCGGCCCGCATCGGCGTCGACAAGTCGAACAGCCGGGTCAGCATGGATCTGCTCGAGGACGCGATCCGGGACGACCTGAACGCGCGCGCCCCGCGAGTCATGGCCGTTCTGCGGCCCCTCAAGGTGACGATCGCCAACTACCCGGAAGGGAAGGTCGAGTGGCTGGAGGCGCACTACTGGCCGCGCGACATCGACAAGGAGGGATCCCGCAAGGTTCCGCTCTCCCGGGAAATCTTCATCGAGCGGACCGACTTTCTGGAAAATCCCCCCGCCGACTGGATCCGGCTGCGCCCCGGCGGGGAAGTCCGCCTGCGCAGCGCCTACTTCATCCGGTGCGAGGAGATTATCCGGGATCCGGCTACCGGAGACGCCATCGAGCTTCGCTGCACCTACGACCCCGACTCCCTGGGGAAACCGGCGAAAGGGGCGAGGAAGAAGACCACGGCGGCCCAGTGGGTTTCGTCGTCGCACGCGCTTCCGGCCGAGGTTCGGCTCTATGACCGGCTTTTCACGACGGCGGATCCCGAAAGTGCCGGGGAGGGGAGAAGCTTCCGGGACTTCCTGAATCCGGGCTCGGTGGAGGTCCTGACGGGCTGCATGCTCGAGCCGGGGCTTGCGGACGCCTCTCCCGGCGA
>DATEXR010000125.1 GCA_035256765.1 Candidatus Deferrimicrobiaceae bacterium
ATAATATTCTCTCGCTCCACACGCCGCTTTGTGGAACCCCCCCGCATCGCCCCGGGTCCCCGGTCCCGGAAATGCGGTCCGCGGCGCAGCAAGCCGAAGGAGGAGGGGCGCAGTGAGACCGGCCTCCAGGAGTCCATTCCCTCAGATCCCGGCATTCGAGGGCCGCTGCATCCGTTCCTGCTTCGTTGCCCCCCCTCACCGTACCGCAGCGGGTACGCCTCGGGCGGGCGCCTCGCCGGAAGCGGCGCATCGACCCTCTCGGTGCACGGCCTCTTCGGCAACGGCCCCCGGGAGGCCGGCCTCCTGCGCCCCCACTCCTTCGGCTTGCTGCGCTTCACGAACGGCGCACGTCCCCTAAGAACAGGGACGTTCCTAAGAACTCTTCCTCCCCTGCAGAGGGCGTCGCAACTGCCGCCCCTTTACAAAGGCGCCGGGATCGGCTTCGCGGCCTCGGAGGGGGCTCCGTTCGTGGCTCGCCGTGCGATGGACCCGCACGGCTGCGCTTAACCTCACTCCACCCTCCTCCTTCGGCCTGCTCCGCCCCTGGCGCGCCCCGTTGCGAGGGTGCAGGCAATCGGAGGACCCGGGGCGATGCGGGGGGAATCCCCCCGCGAGCCAGGGTCCTCCCATCGGAAGCAGCCTCCCCCGAAGGAGTCCACCGCCCCCGGAGGATGTCGCCGTGAGCGCTGATCTTCTCTCGGTCCGGGATCTGACCGTCTCCTTCCGTACGGAGACGGGGAGGGTGCGCGCCCTTTTCGGGGTCTCCTTCTCCCTGTCCCCCGGGGAGACGCTGGGGCTGGTGGGGGAGTCGGGGTGCGGCAAGACGGTGACGGCCCTCTCCCTCCTGAAGCTCCTTCCCTCGCCGCCCGCGGTCATCGAGAAGGGGACGGTGTTCTTCCGCGGGAGGGACCTGATTCCCCTCCCCGAGGAGCGGATGTGCGATGTGCGGGGAAAGGAGATCTCCATGATCTTCCAGGAGCCGATGACGTCGCTCAACCCGGTTCTCACGATCGGGGACCAGGTCGCCGAGGTCTTCACCGCCCACCGTGCCTGCCGGAAGGCGGAGGCCGCCGCGCAGGCCGTGGAGTGGCTGCGGCGGGTCAGGATGCCGGACGCCGAGAGGAGGGCGCGGGAGTACCCCCACCAGATGAGCGGGGGAATGCGTCAGCGGGCGATGATCGCCATGGCGCTTGCCCTCAAACCGACGCTCCTCATCGCCGACGAGCCCACCACGGCGCTCGATGTCACCATCCAGGCCCAGATCCTCTCCCTCCTCAAGGAGATGCGCGAGCAGCAGGGGATGGCCGTTCTTCTGATCACCCACGATCTCGGGGTGGTCTCGGAGTTCGCCGACCGGGTGGCGATCATGTACCTGGGCAGGATCGTCGAGATCGCGAAGACGGACGACCTCTTCGGCGGACCGGTCCATCCCTACACGCAGGGGCTGCTCCGGTCCCTGCCCGGAATGCGAACCGGGGAGAGACGGCTCCCGTCGATCCCGGGGATGGTTCCCGACCTCGACGCCATCCCGCCCGGATGCCCGTTCGCCGACCGGTGCCCGTTCCGGCAGGAGGCGCAGGCCCGCTTCCGCGCCGGGGAGACAGCGGAGGACGACCTGTCGGTCTGCGACCGAGTGGACCCCCCCCTCGAGGAGTACGCCCCGGGGCACTCCGCGGGCTGCCATTATCAGAGAACGGTCCGGAAGGGCGGAAGGGGATGATCCGGTTGAACGGGCCTCTCCTCTCCCTGGAGAACCTCTACAAGTATTTCCCGGTGCGGAAATCGTTCTTCTCCTCGGAGTCGCTGCCGGTGCGCGCGATCGACGGGGTGTCGATCGGGGTCCCCCCTGGAAAGACGGTGGGGCTGGTAGGGGAGTCGGGCTGCGGCAAGACGACGCTCGGGCGGGTGGCGATCCGACTGATTCCCCCCGATTCGGGGAAGGTGATGTTCGAGGGCAGGGACATCACGACCCTTTCGGGCGAGGAGCTCCGCCGGACCCGGAGGAAGATGCAGATCATCTTCCAGGACCCGTACTCCTCCCTCAATCCCAGGATGCGGGTTCGCGACATCGTCGGGGAGGGGTGGCTGGTCCACGGGATCGCCCGCGGCAGGGATCTCCGGGAGAGGGCCGAGCGTCTCCTCCAAAGGGTCGGGGTCTCTCCCGACGCCGCCGACAAGTACCCCCACGAGTTTTCCGGGGGACAGAGGCAGCGCATCGGGATCGCCCGGGCGATCGCCCTTTCCCCCAAGCTGATCGTCGCGGACGAGCCGGTGTCGGCCCTCGACGTCTCCGTGCAGGCGCAGATCCTGAACCTGCTGCGCGACATCCAGGAAGAGTACGGGATGGCCTACCTGTTCATCTCCCACGACCTGCGGGTGATCCGCCACGTGAGCGACGTCGTCGCCGTGATGTACCTGGGAAAGATGATGGAGGTTTCCCCCGCCCCCGCCCTGTTCCGCGAGCCGATCCACCCCTACTCGCGGAGCCTCCTCTCGGCGGTGCCGATGCCCGGGGGAGCGCCGCGGGAGAAGATCGTCCTCCGGGGGGAGATCCCGAGCCCCATCCACATCCCCCCCGGGTGCCGGTTCCACACCCGCTGCTTCATGGCGGAAAAGATGTGTGAGGAGGTATCCCCTCTCCTGCGCGAATCCGCCCTCGGGCGCTTCACCGCCTGCCACTTCGTGTAGATGGACTAGGCCAACGAGCGCTCCCGGATCTTGTTGGGGAAGTCGTGGCGGCAGTAGGGGCAGAACTTCCAGTGCGGGGAGACCATCTTCCCGCATCCCGGGCAGCTCGAGACGAGGGAGTGGCCGCACCCCGGGCAGAGCACGAAGTCGGCCCCCAGCGACGTTCCGCAGTGCGGGCAGCCGGCGCCGAACTCCTCCTCGGTTTCCACGACCCGGTACAGCTCCGAAAGGGTCGTCACGCCGGCCTTCACCTTGTCGAGCGCCGCCTGGCCGAGCGTCTTCATTCCCTTGGCCACGGAGAGCTGGCGGATGTCGGTCTCCGAACCCTTGGCCATCACGAGGTCGCGCAGTTGCTGGTGGAACGGCATGATCTCGTAAATCCCCGTCCGCCCGCGGTATCCGGTCCCTCCGCACGCAGGACACCCCTCTCCCCGATAGAAGGTAACTTCCTCTTTTTTCGCCTTCGCGAGGCCGACCCGCTGGAGGTCTTTTTTGGACGGCTCTTCCCGGACCCGGCACTTCGGGCAGATGACCCGCACTAGCCGCTGGGCGACGATGCCGATGATGGTGGAGGCGATGAGATAGGAGGGGACTCCGAGGTTCCGCAGCCGGGTGATGGTCGCCGACGCGCTGTTGGTGTGAATCGTCGAGAGGACCAGATGTCCCGTCAGCGCCGCCTGCATCGCGATCGTGGTCGTATCGAGGTCGCGCATCTCCCCGAGCATGATGACGTCGGGGTCTTGCCGGAGCATCGAGCGCAGGGTCGACGCGAAGGTGAGGCCGATCTTCTCCTGGACCGCCACCTGGTTGATCCCGGGGTTCTCGTATTCGATCGGATCCTCGATCGTCGAGATGTTCCGCTCCACGGATTTGATCTTGTTGAGCGCCGCGTAGAGGGTCGTCGTCTTGCCGGACCCGGTCGGCCCCGTAACGAGGAGGATCCCCTGCGGACGGAGGACCAGCTCCTCCACCTGACGGAGTTCGCCCTCGGCCATTCCCATCGACTCGAGAGAGATGCTCGCGGTGAGCGAGTCGAGAATCCGGATGACCACTTTTTCACCGTATGCCATGGGCATCGTGGACACGCGCAGGTCGAGGCTCTTCGATCCCACACGGATCCCGATCCTGCCGTCCTGGGGAAGCCTTTTCTCCGCGATGTCCATCTTCGCCATGATCTTGATCCGCGAGATGACCGCCCCCTGCACCCACTTCGGCAACTCGAGGGACTTCCGGAGGCCCCCGTCGACCCGGTTGCGGATTTGCAGGGTCGTCTTGGTCGGCTCCACATGGATGTCCGAGGCCCCCTGGTCGACCGCTTCCGCGACGAAGAGGTTCACCATCCGGATGATCGGGGCCGCCTCGCTCTTCTTCCGGAGGTCGTCGGCGTCCTTCGCGTCGGTCTCCTTGCTGTCCTGAACGATCTCGACCCTGCGCTCATCGGCGATGTCCTGGACGATGGTGCTCAGGGATGACCCCAGGTGGTAATGCTGGTCGATCGCCCAGAGGATGTCCGAGCGGGTGGCGATTCCGGTCTTGATGGTGTAGCCGGAGGCGAACCGGACGTCCTCGAACGCCTCGAAGCTCAGCGGATCCGCCATCGCGACGTGGAGGTCGCGCGCATCGATCGTGATCGGCACGATCAGATGCTTCCGGGCGACCTTCTCGGGGATCAGTTCGATCGCCTCGGGCTCGACGGGCGTGTTGGCGAGGTCGACCAGCGGGATCCCGAGCTGGAGGGAGAGGGCCTGGGCGATCTCCTCTTCGGTGGCCATCCCCAGGGCGACGATGACGTCTCCCAGTTTCTGACGCCGGGAGCGCTGCTCGGACAGGGCGCGCGTCAGGTTCTCCTCGGACAGAAGTCCGGTTTCCACAAGCAGTTCGCCGAGACGTTTCCGAACGGGTGCCAAGGTTCCTCCTTCACCGGGGTTTCCGGCCCCCTTATACCAGGACATATCGGAAGATCCCCTGCGGGACTTGCGTGTGAAACCGCCACTCCCCGGGGGCATCAAAAAGTCGTCGAAAGGAGCGAACGATGATGCGTCGTCAAGGATATCGATGCCCCCGCTGCAATGGGGCGATGGTATACGAGCGGTTCCAGGACATGCTGGACCTCTTTTACGCCTGGAGGTGCCTCAACTGCGGCGAAATCGTGGACCCGGTGGTGGCACGGAACCGGGAGACGGAAAAGGAGCACAAGAAGAGGGCCGCGGGGTGAGATCCTCCTCTTTTCCGGATTTCCCGAACCGTTATCAATAAGATGGGTCCGACACGTTGACACCGTTCCCGGGCATATGGTACGGTACCCACCTACTTTTCAGGCAGGGGAGTCGATGGGAGAGGTGCGCGAGCGATTCACATTCTCCGTGCGGTTCGGTCCCGAGGGGCGGTCCCGGGAATTCCGGATCGGCCGCACGGGACTCATCGCGACCGCCGCAGTTCTCGGCCTGTTTTTCGTTCTCATGACGCAACTTATCTATGATTACAGGGAGACTCTTTCGAAGGCGAGGGAGCTTCGGAGCCTCAGGCAACGGGTGAGCGAGCAGAACCTGACTCTCTACAACCTCTACGCGAAATTCGAGAGCCTGGAGACCGAGGTCGAACGGATCCGGACCCTCGACGCCCGTGTCCGGTCGCTCGTCCGGATCAACGAGGAGATGCGACCCGGCGGGAGGAAGGACGGCGGGGGCCCGGGGATCGGAGGCGCGGAAACGCCCGAGTCCAGCGCATCGAACCGGCTGGACAGCCTCCTCGATCTGCGGTGCGACAAGCTGAAGGAGAGCATCCTGGTGGACGGGAAGAACCTCGAGGTCCTCTGCGAGAAACTCGACGCCCGTCGGACCTTCCTCGAGAGCCTTCCCTCCCTCTGGCCGGCCCGGGGATTGCTCGCGTCGGGGTTCGGCGTCCGGCTTTCGCCGTTCACCGACACCAAGGTCTTCCATCACGGACTCGACATCGACGCCCCGGCGGGGAGCCCGGTCAAGGCGGCCGGGGGGGGCAAGGTGGTCCGGTGCGGATTCGAGTCTCTTTACGGAAACATCGTGGGGATTGACCACGGGAACGGCTATCGGACGTTTTACGCTCACCTTTCGGAGCGTTTGGTCGAGGCGGGCGACACCGTGCAGAAGGGGGACGTGATCGGCAAGGTGGGGGATTCGGGGCGCACGACCGGCCCGCACCTCCACTATGAGGTACACGTGAACGACCTTCCCGTGAACCCGATCCGCTTCCTGAATTAGCAGGGAAAGGGCGCAGTCGAGAAGTGCTCCCGGGGCGCCTCCCCGTCGGGGCGTTTTTTTTTGGGACAAGGCAGGGGAACGGAAGGACCTCGTCGATGCTGGCAAATCTATTCAAAAAGATGTTCGGCACGCACAACGAGCGCGTGCTGGACCGGATCCGGTCGACCGTAGACCGGATCAACTCCCTCGAGCCCTCGGTGACGGGCCTTCCGGACGACCGTCTCGCGGCGCGCACGGCGGAGTTCCGTCAGCGGCTGGAGAAAGAAGAACCCCTGGAGGATCTCCTCCCCGAGGTTTTCGCCACCGTCCGCGAGGTGGGCAGGCGCGTGCTCGCCATGCGGCACTTCGACGTCCAGCTCGTGGGCGGCGTGGTGCTGCACGAGGGGAAGATCGCCGAGATGCGGACCGGCGAGGGGAAGACGCTGGCCGCCACCCTTCCCATCGTCCTGAACGCCCTGACGGGGCGCGGCGTGCATCTCGTCACCGTGAACGACTATCTGGCGAAGCGGGACGCGGAGTGGATGGGGGCGATCTACCGGTTCCTCGGTCTGTCCGTGGGGGTGATCGTACACGGGATGGACGACCACGAGCGCCAGGCCGCCTACCGGTGCGGCGTCACCTACGGGACGAACAACGAGTTCGGCTTCGACTACCTGCGCGACAACATGAAGTTTCGCGTGGAGGAGATGGCCCAGCGGGAACTTCACTACGCGATCGTGGACGAGGTCGACTCGATCCTGGTCGACGAGGCCCGGACCCCCCTCATCATCTCCGGACCGGCCGAGGAGTCGACGGACAAGTATGCCCGGATCAACTCGATCATCGGCTTCCTGAAGAAGGAGGAGGACTACAATATCGACGAGAAGGCGCGCAGCGTCATGATGACCGAGGACGCGGGGATCCCCAAGATCGAGCGCCTCCTTTCCGTGGACAACCTCTACGATCCGCGCAACATCGAGATCCTCCACCACGTGAACCAGGCCCTGAAGGCCCACGTCCTCTTCAAGCGCGACGTCGACTACATGGTGAAGGACGGCCAGGTGGTCATCGTCGACGAGTTCACGGGGCGGCTGATGCCGGGGCGCCGCTGGTCGGACGGTCTGCACCAGGCCGTCGAGGCCAAAGAGGGCGTCAAGATCGAGAACGAGAACCAGACCCTCGCCACGATCACCTTCCAGAACTACTTCCGGATGTTCGAGAAGCTCGCGGGGATGACCGGCACCGCCGACACGGAGGCTGTGGAGTTCAAGCAGATCTACGACCTCGACGTGGTGGTCATCCCCACGAACCAGCCGATGGTCCGGGACGACCTCCGGGACCAGATCTACCGCACCGAGAAAGAGAAGTTCCAGGCCGTCCATGAGGAAATCCGGGCCCTTCACGAGGCGGATCGTCCGGTCCTCGTCGGGACGGTCTCCATCGAGAAGTCGGAGCGGCTGTCCGGCATCCTCAACCGTCACGGCATCCCCCACAACGTCCTGAACGCCAAGCACCACGAGCGCGAGGCGCAGATCATCGCCGAGGCGGGCCAGCCCGGCAAGGTGACGATCGCCACGAACATGGCCGGGCGCGGCGTGGACATCAAGCTCGGCGAAGGCGTGGTGGGGAAGGGCGGTCTCCACATCATCGGCACCGAGCGGCACGAGTCCCGGCGGGTGGACAACCAGCTCCGCGGCCGCGCGGGGCGCCAGGGGGACCCCGGGTCGTCCCGTTTCTACCTGTCCCTCGAGGACGACCTCCTCCGGATCTTCGGTTCGGACCGGATCTCTCCCCTCATGGAGAAGCTCGGGATGGAGGAGGGGGAGCCGATCGAGCACAACCTCGTCAACAAGGCGGTCGAAAACGCGCAGAAGAAGGTCGAGGCCCACAACTTCGACATTCGGAAGCACCTCCTCGAATACGACGATGTGATGAACAAGCAGCGCACGGTCATTTACGACATGCGCCGGGAGGTATTGTCGGGGGAATCGCAGCGGGACACGGTGATGGAGATGGCGGGAGAGGTCGCCGAGGACCTCGCCGACCGTTTTGCGGAGGAGAAGGTGCATCCGGAGGAGTGGGACCTCTCCGCCCTTCGGGACGCCGCCTACTCCCAGTTCGGATTCCGGCTCGAATTCCCGGAAAGCGAGGTGCAGGGGCTGACCCGGGAGAAGCTCGCGTCCCGGATCGAGGAGGGGGCCCATTCCGCCTACCGGAAGAAGGAGGAGGAGTACGGCGAGGATGCGATGCGCTACCTCGAGCGGATGTTCCTCCTTTCGACGATCGATGCGCTGTGGAAAGACCACCTCCTCTCGATGGATCACCTCAAGGAGGGGATCGGCCTCCGGGGCTACGCGCAGAAGGACCCGCTGAAGGAATACCAGCGGGAAGGATTCGACATGTTTTCCGACCTCGTCTTCCGGATCAAGGCGGAGTCGCTCAAGCGGCTCTACCACGTGAAGGTCCAGCGGGAAGAGGAGCCCCAGAAGATCGCCCGGCAGGCGCCCGCGCCCGCCCGAAGGGTGAACCTCTCCCGCGGCGAAATCTCCCGGGCGGGGGTGACCACCCAGCGCCATGCCTCCCGGAAGATCGGGCGCAACGAGCCGTGTCCCTGCGGATCGGGGAAAAAATACAAGAAGTGCTGCGGAATGGGGGCGTGACGGGATGCGCCCCGTGAGGGAGATGATCGTCCCCGGCTTCCGGGCGGGTGGCGTCTGGTGCGGGATCAAGAAGGGGGGGAAAGCCGATCTCGCGATCGTGGCGAGCGACCGGCCGTGCACCTCCGACGTTCTCTTCACGCGGAACCGGATGGCCGCGGCGCCGGTCGAGTGGGGGAGGGGCCTTCGGTCCCGGTCGGCCCTGCGCGGCGTGGTCGCCAACAGCGGGAACGCCAACGCATGCACGGGCAAGCAGGGAAGGGAAGCGGTCCGGAGGATATCCGCGGGGGCATGCAGGGCGCTCGGCCTTCGGGACGGATCCCTTCTCGTCTCTTCCACGGGAGTGATCGGGGTGCCGCTGCCCACGGGAAAGATCACCGCGGCGATCCCCGGGCTTTGCTCCTCGCTCTCGCCCGGGGGCATTCCCCGGGCGGGGGAGGCGATCCTCACGACCGACGCCTACCCGAAGCGGGGCGTGCGCAAGGTCCGGGTTCGCGGGGGGACCGTCACCCTGGGAGGAATCGCGAAGGGGGCGGGCATGATCGCCCCCGGCATGGGAACGATGCTCGCCTACGTGTTCACGGACGCCGCCCTGCGCTCCTCCGACCTGCGATCGGTCTTCCGGGAGGCCGTGGCCCTTTCCTTCAACCGGATCGTGGTGGACGGGGACATGAGCACCAACGACACCGCCGCGATCTTCGCCAACGGCGCCTGCGGGCTCCCTCCGCTGGAGGGAAAGGATCTCTCCGCCTTCGCCGGGGCCCTGAGCCGGCTTCTGCTCGACCTGGCGCTCATGATCGTGCGCGACGGGGAGGGGGCGACGCGGGTCGTGCGGATATCCGTGTCCGGGGCGAGGAGCGAACGGGACGCGGAAGCGGCGGCCCGCGCGGTGGCGACGTCCCCGCTGGTCAAGACCGCGGTGTTCGGGGCGGACCTCAACTGGGGGCGCGTGGTCGCCGCCGTCGGGCGCTCCGGGGCTACCCTTACGCCGGAGCGGGTCGAAGTGTCCCTCGCGGGGGAGAAGGTGGTGCGCCGGGGGATGGAGGTCGACCGCAAGGCCGAGCGCAGGGCGGCCCCGAAGATCCGGAAGGAGGCGTACGGCATCGACGTGGACCTGGGCCTCGGGAAGGGGAGTTATTTCGTCTACTTCTCCGACCTGGGGCACGAATACGTCCGGATCAACGCGGGATACCGGACGTGATGGGCGTCCTTTATGGCTTGAGAATCCCGAATCGTTTGTGATACATATAGCAGATTAGCCGTTCATCTCTCACGGGCGGGATTCTCCCCGGGGTGCCCCGGATCGGCCGGGGTGGATGGGGAGAGGTGGAACGCCCGGAGGAACAACCCCGAAGCGAGGAGGAAAGGAAGGCATGGCAAACGGACAAGGTTCGGTCATCACGATGAAGCAGTTGCTGGAGGCGGGGGTCCACTTCGGTCACCAGACGAAGAGGTGGAACCCGAAGATGAAGAGGTACATCTTCACCGCGCGGAACGGGATCTACATCATCGACCTCCAGCAGACGGTGAAGATGTTCCGCACCGCCTACGATTTCGTCCGGGAACTGGCGTCGGAAGGGAAGACGATCCTGTTCGTGGGCACGAAGAAGCAGGCCCAGGAGGCCGTCGAGGAGGAGGCGAGGCGCGCGGGCGCCCCGTTCGTGAACGTCCGGTGGCTGGGCGGCATGCTCACCAACTTCCAGACGATCCGGAAGAGCCTCGACCGGCTCCAGAAGCTTACCGACATGACCACGGACGGCACGGTCGAGAAACTCCCCAAGAAGGAAGTGCTCCAGCTCGCCAAGGAGCGATCCCGGCTGGAGAAGGTGCTGGGTGGCATCAAGGACCTGCGCCGCGTTCCCGAAGCCATCTTCGTCGTCGACCCGTCGCGCGAGGAAATCGCGGTCCTGGAGGCGCGGCGGCTCGCGGTTCCGATCATCGCCATCGTCGACACCAACTGCGACCCGGACCTGATCGATTATATCATCCCGGGAAACGACGACGCCATCCGGGCGATCAAGCTGTTCCTCGGGAAGATCGCGGACGCGATCCTCGAGGGGAAGGCGGCATACCAGGAGAGGACGGCTTCGGCGGGGGACAAGGAGACCGAGGCTCCGGAGGTCATGATGGCGCTGATCTCCACCGAGGAGGAGACCCCGGAAAAGGGCGCAGCCGGAGAGATTCCCGCCGCCGCGGAGGAATAGCCTCCGCAAGTCCGACATTCGGCCAGGAGAGGACGAGGATGCAGATATCGGCGGAGTTGGTGCGCGAACTGCGCGATAAGACCGGCGCGGGGATGATGGACTGCAAGAAGGCCCTCACCGAATCGGGGGGGGACATGGAAGCCGCGGTGGACGTTCTGCGCAAGAAAGGCCTGGCGGCCGCCGCGAAGAAGGCGTCGAGGGTCGCCTCCGAAGGGGTCGTCGCGGCCCACATCGCCGCGGGATCCGCGGCGCTCGTCGAGGTGAACTGCGAAACCGACTTCGTTGCCAAGACCCCGGAGTTTAAGGAGTTAACGGTACGGGTCGCCGAGACGGTGAACGGGAAGGATCCGAAGGACGTCGCGGAGGCGCTGCTCCTCCCCGGAGAAGGGGGGATTCCTTTGGGCGAGATGCTGAACGAGAAGGTGGCGAAGATCGGAGAGAAGATCTCCTTCCGGCGCTTCGCGCGTTTCGCCCTGCCGGCGGGCGCCCGGGGGGTGCTCGTCCCCTATATCCACGCGGGAGGGAAGATCGGGGTCCTGGTGGAGCTCCTGGGCGCGGGGGCGGACGACCCGGAATTCGCCGCGCTCGCCAAGGACATGGCGATGCAGGTCGCCGCGGCGAACCCGCTGTATATTTCCCGGCAGGACGTGCCGGCGGATGTGATCGAGCGGGAGAAGTCGATCTATCGGGAGCAGGCGCTTGCTTCGGGCAAACCGGAGAAGATCCTGGACCGTATTACCGAGGGGAAGCTCGGGAAATACTATGAGGATTTCTGCCTGGTGGAGCAAGCGTTCATCAAGGATCCCGACCGCCGGGTAATGGACCTGCTGAAGGAGACGGCCGCGAAAAGGGGGATCGAGGTCCGCATCGCGCGGTTCGCCCGGTTCCAGGTGGGGGAGGGGCTTGCGAAGCGCTCCGACGACCTGGCGGCGGAAGTCGCGAAGCAGCTCAACCGGGGGTAATTCCCCCCGCGGAGGTTCCGTGGGAAAACCGGCGTACCGACGCATCCTTCTGAAGCTGTCGGGGGAGGCCCTGATGGGGAAGCAGGCGTACGGGATCGACAACGGGATCCTCGGGGGCCTTTCCGAGGAGATCCGGGAAGTGGCGTCCCTGGGGGTCCAGATCGCCCTCGTCGTCGGGGGCGGGAACATCTTCCGCGGCATCCAGACCACACGGAAGTACGGAATCGACCGCGTCTCCGCCGACTACATGGGGATGCTTGCGACCGTCATCAACAGCCTGGCGCTGCAGGAGAGGCTGGAGCGTGACGGCGTGATGACGCGTGTCCTTTCCGCCATCGAGATGCGGGCGATCGCCGAGCCGTACATCCGGCGTCGCGCCGTGCGCCACCTCGAGAAAGGCAGGGTGGTCATCTTCGCCGCGGGTACCGGCAACCCGTATTTCACGACGGACACCGCCGCCGCACTGCGGGCGATGGAGATCGGCTCGGACGCCATCTTGAAGGCCACCCGGGTCGACGGCGTCTACGACAAGGACCCGCTGATCGACAAGAAAGCCAGGAAGTTCAAGGAAGTGACCTACATCGACGTTCTGAAGAGAAACCTCAAGGTGATGGACGCCACGGCGATCTCCCTGTGCATGGACAACAACCTCCCGATCGTCGTCTTCAACCTGACGAAGAGAGGGAACATCCGGAAGGTGGTCCTGGGGGAGCAGATCGGCACCGTGGTCCGGGGAGGTCGGTAGTGGAAGCCCTTTTCAAGGACACGGGCGGAAAGATGGCGAGAAGCATCGAGGCCTTCAAGAAGGACCTGGGGAAGATCCGGACGGGGAGAGCGTCCTTTGCCCTCCTGGACGGGATCAAGGTGGACTATTACGGGACGCCCACCCCCCTCCCGCAGGTGGGAACCCTGTCGGTCCCGGAAAGCCGGATGATCACGGTCACGCCCTGGGACACCAAGATGGTGGGCCCGATCGAGAAGGCGATCCAGGCGAGCGGCCTGGGACTGAACCCCTCGAACGACGGGAAGATGGTGCGCATTCCCATCCCCCCCCTGACCGAGGAGCGGCGCAAGGACCTCGTCAAGGTGGTGAAGAAGATGGCCGAGGACGCGCGGATCGCGGTCCGGAACATCCGGCGCGAGTCCCTGGAGAAGGTCAAGGAAAGGGAAAAGAAGAAGGAGATTTCCGAGGACGAGATGAAACGGTGGCAGGACCGTGTCCAGAAGGAGACGGACAGCTACGTGAAGAAGATCGACGAGATCCTGAAGGCGAAGGAACAGGAGATCATGGAGGTCTGACGCCTGCGTCCGGCCGCAACCGCCAACCACGGAACGAAGGAGGAAAAGCATCATGGCTGTCGTAATCAATGACGAATGCACCGCCTGCGGAACCTGTCTGGACACCTGCCCCGTTGGGGCGATCGCCGAGGGCGAGAAATACCGGGTGACCGATGCATGCACCGATTGCCTTGCCTGCGTCGATTCCTGCCCTACCGGAGCGATCGTCCAGAACTAGTGCACCGTCTCGCAAATAATCTGGCATTCGACCGCCGCTGCAGCAGCGAAGGCTGCGTTGCGCTCCTTGCGCCGTACTTCTTCAAGTACGCCTCAGTCGCGCGCCTTGCCGGCGCAGCGCATCGACGGTCTCGGTGCATCAGCCTATTTACGAGACGGTACACTAGGACGTTCCCGACGGGGCACAAAGACAAGCCCACATGAAAAGCGGCGGACCCCCTTCCTCCGCCCTCCCGCGCCACGTGGCCATCATCATGGATGGAAACGGGCGTTGGGCCAGACTTCGCGGCCTTCCGCGCGTCGAAGGGCACCGGATGGGCATCCGTTCCGTCCGGGCGGTCGTCGAATGCGCGCGGGAAATCGGCATTCCCTGTCTCACGCTGTACGCGTTCTCCTCGGAAAACTGGGGGCGGCCCCGGACCGAGGTGACCACCCTGATGGGGCTCCTCCGGGAGTTCCTGGTCCGGGAACTCCCGGATCTCAACAAGCACGGGATCCGGCTGAAGGTCATCGGGGAGGCATGGCAGCTCCCCCTCTCCGTGCGGGAGGTGCTCGACCGGACGCTGGCGATGACCGCGGGGAACAGCGACATGACACTGATCCTGGCGCTGTCCTACGCCGGCAGGGACGAGATCGTGCGGGCGGCCAGGAAACTGGCCGCGGACGCGGCGGCGGGGAAGATCGCCCCCGAGGCGATTACCCCCGAGGAGTTCGCCGGCAGGCTGGACACGGCCGGGATCCCCGATCCGGACCTGGTGATCCGGACCAGCGGGGAAGTACGGGTCAGCAATTTCCTCCTGTGGCAGGCGGCGTACGCGGAGTTCGTCTTCACCGACGTCCTATGGCCCGATTTCGGGAAGCCGGAGTTTCTTGCCGCTCTCGAGGAATATTCGCGTCGCGACCGCCGTTTCGGACTGACGGGGGAGCAGGGGCAGAGCTCCCCCGGCAACTCGTGACCGTGCTCGGGAAACGGGTCCTCACCGCGGTCGTTCTGTTGCCCCCCCTGGTGGCGGCGGTGATGTTCGGAAAGGGGTGGCCCTTCCTCCTGGTGGTGGGGACGGTGACCCTCCTGTGCGCCGCCGAGTATTTCGGGCTGTTTTTCCCCGGCGCCCGGGACCGGTGGTCCGGCGTGGCGGTGACCGGCCTGGTCTACGCAAGCGCGGTCCTCCTTCCGTTCCGCACGGCGTGGGCAGCCGTGCTGTGCTGCGTCGCGCTGGCCGCGTTCCCCTTCCTCGCGGGCGGTCAACCTCCTTCGGAGAAGGCGCGGGGTGCCGCGCTCGCGGCGCTCGGCGCGGTCTACATCGGGGGATTCCTCTCCGCGTATCCCCGAACCCTCGCGCTTCCCGCCGGAGAACACTGGATCTTCCTGGGCCTCGTGGCGGTCTTCGCGGGGGACATCTTCGCCTATTTCGTCGGGAAGGCATGGGGAAGGAGGCGCCTCTCCCCGACGATCTCTCCGAACAAGACGGTCGAGGGCTCCTTCGGGGGGCTGACGGCGAGCATCGTCTTCGGCACCGGCTACGGGGTTCTGTTCCTCCCGGGGGTTCCCCCCTGGTTCCTTTGCCTTGCCTCCGCGGTCGTAGGGGTCGCAGGGCAGGCGGGGGATCTCTTCGAGTCGCTCCTCAAGCGCGCCGCGGGGGTGAAGGACAGCGGGGCGCTTTTGCCCGGGCACGGCGGGATGTTCGACCGCGCGGACGCCGTCATCTCCGCGGGGCCGGTGCTGTACCTGCTCGCGCAGCTCGCTCCGCTATGGGGGGGGAGGGGATGAGGAAGGTCAAAGGCGTCGCCATCTTCGGGTCCACCGGCTCGGTGGGCCGCAACGCCCTCGACGTGATCGCGAGGTTTCCCAAGAGGTTCCGGGTAACGGCCCTTTGCGCCGGGAAGAACGCGACGGAGCTCCTCGCGCAGGCGCGCCGTTTCCGTCCCCGCATCGTGTGCCTCTCCGAGGAGGTGGACCTCTCCCGGCGGGATCGTCTCCCTTCCGGGACGCGCATCGTGTTCGGGGAGGAGGGGCTGACCGAGGCAGCCTGTTCCCGGGAGACGGACATCGTCGTGGCCGCCGCCTCCGGGGTGACGTCCCTCCGTCCCGCCATCGCGGCCGCCCGGAAGGGGAAGAGGATCGCCCTGGCGAACAAGGAACTGCTCGTGATGGCGGGGAAGTTCCTCGTGGAGGCCGCGAGGGCCGGAGGGGGCGTGATCCTCCCCGTCGACAGCGAGCATTCCGGGGTCTTCCAGGCGATCGAGGGCCACCGGAAGGAGGACATCTCCCGGATCATTCTCACCGCCTCGGGGGGACCTTTCCGGAACCGGACCTTCCGGCAGATGCGCGACGCGACCGTTACGGAGGCGCTCGGGCACCCGACGTGGCGGATGGGCGCGAAGATCTCGATCGATTCCGCCACCCTGATGAACAAGGGGTTCGAGGTGATCGAGGCGACGTGGCTGTTCGGCCTCCCGCCGGGGCGGATCGACATCCTCATCCACCCCCAGTCGATCGTGCACTCGATGGTGGAGTACCGGGACGGCAGCCTGATCGCGCAGTTGGGCGTTCCCGACATGAGGATTCCCATCGGCTACGCCCTGTCGTATCCCGAGCGGCTTCCTCTGGAACTGCCCCGTCTGCTTCCGCATCGAATGGACGGCTGGGTGTTCGAGCCGCCCGACCGGAAGAGCTTTCCCGCGCTCGACCTGGCGTACGACGCCGCCGAGGCCGGAGGGACGGCGCCCGCCGCGCTGAACGCCGCGAACGAGGTCGCGGTCGAAGCGTTTCTCGCAGGGCGGATCCGCTTCACCGGCATCATCTCGGTGGGGAAGAGCCTGATGTCGTCCTGGCGCAAGGGGAGCAGGCTTGTTACCCTGAAGGACGTGCTCGACGCGGACGCGGAAGCAAGAAAAGAGGCGTCCCGCATCATATCCCGCATGAGGAGGCCACACCGGCCGTGATCTATTTCCTGTCCTTCCTTGTCGTCCTGGGCATCCTCATCTTCGTGCACGAGTTCGGCCACTTCATCGTCGCCCGCCGGCTCGGCGTGGGGGTGACGAAATTCTCCTTCGGGTTCGGACCGAAGCTCGCGGGGATTACGAGGGGGGAAACCGAGTACCTGATTTCCGCCATCCCGCTGGGAGGATACGTCAAGCTTGTCGGGGAAAACGACGCGGAGGAGATCCCGCCGGAGCAGAAGGAGAAGGCGTTTTACCACAAGCCGGTCTGGGTAAAGATGGCGGTCGTGGCCGCCGGGCCGATCGGGAATCTCCTCTTCGCGTTTTTCGTGTTCTGGGGGATCTTCATGGGCGGGGTCCCCACCCTGACCCCGAAGATCGGGGACGTGATGCCGGATACGCCGGCTGCCCGGGCGGGTTTGCAAGCGGGCGACACGGTCGTCCAAATCGGGGAGAGAAAAGTCACGACATGGGACGAGCTCGCCGCCGGGATCCGGGAATCGGGGGCCGGAAAGGAGCTTCCCTTGATCGTTCGCCGGGGGGAGGAGGAGATCCGGGTGACCGTCACGCCGGAAATCCGCGAGGGGCTCACCATTTTCGGGGAGAAGGTCGACGGGCCCAAGATCGGGGTGGTGGCCAGCAAGGAGATCATCCAGCGGAGGGTCAATCCCGTCGCCGCCATCGGGCGCGCGGCGCAAGAGACGTGGAGGATCATCCACCTGACCGTGCTCACCGTGGTGAAGCTCCTCATGCGGGTCCTCCCCTCCGATACGCTCGGAGGACCCATCCTCATCGCCCAGATGGCGGGGGACCAGGCCCGGGAGGGAATCTCCCCCTTTCTGTACTTCCTCGCGCTGTTGAGCGTGAACCTGGGCATCCTGAACCTCTTACCCATCCCGATCCTCGACGGGGGGCATCTCGTCTTCTTCTCGATCGAGGCGCTGCGCCGCAAACCGCTCTCCCCGCAGTCCCGGATGATGGCGCAACAGGTGGGGCTGGCCCTGATCCTCATGCTGACCGCGCTCGTGTTCTACAACGACATCGCACGCCTGATCGCCGGATAACCGCTTGATCCTGGCCGTCGAATCGGCGACCCCGTGCGGGAGCGTCGCCCTCGTTTCCGAAGGGCGGGTGCTGGGGGAGAGGATGCTTCCCCGGGAGAGGCAGGTCTCCGAGACGTTCCTGGCCGCCATCGACCGTCTTCTCGGGGAGGCGGGCCGGGGACAGGACGTCGTCACGCATGTGGCGGTTTCGGCGGGTCCCGGTTCGTTCACGGGCTTGCGCGTGGGGATGGCCGCCGCGAAGGGATTCTGCTTCGGATGGGGGCTTCCCATCGTGCCCGTGCCGACGCTTCACGCCCTGGCGTCGCGCTTCCCCGGGGGGGATGCGCTGGTTTGTCCGGTGCTGGACGCGAGGAAAAAGGAAGTCTACGCGGGGGTCTTCCGGTGGGAGAGGGGGGAGTGCCTCCGCGTCCGTCCGGATGCCGCGGTGCCGCCGGACGCCCTCCCCGGCTGGTTCCCGCAGGGAACGGTCTTTTTCTGCGGGGACGGGGCGGTCCTGCACGGGGCGTTGTTCCGGGAGCGGATGGGGGAGCGCGCCCTGTTCCCTCCGCCGGGCGAGGGCCTGCCGAGGGCGTCGTCCGTCGGTCTCCTGGCGGAGCGCATGGTCCGGGCGGGGGAGGCGAAGGAGGCACGGACGGTCGTCCCCGCCTATCTCCGGTCTTCCGAAGCGGAGGTCCGGCGCGGGAGATGAATTCGTGCCGAGCCGTGCCGAAAATTGACAATTGCCCTTCCTCTGTTAGACTCAACTATCATCCCAGATCCGGAGGTGCCGATGGGAGGGCGGAGCCAGGAAGAGAAAATCACCGCGCTTGCCGAGAAGGATCCGGAGTTTAAAACCCTGATTCAGGAACATCGCCTGCTGGATGAGAAACTCAAGGAGTTCGACCGAAAGGTCTACCTTTCCCCCGACGAGGAGATGGAGCGCAAAAAGCTTCAGAAACTCAAGCTGGTAAAGAAGGACAAGATCGCGCAGATACTATCCACACAATAGCACGGCAACGAAGAATCGTCCCGCCGAGGGGAGCCTGCGCGCTTGATCCGGCGAGGGGGATCAAGGCTTTCGCGACGTCCCCAGGGAAGATTTCTTCCCCGGGGGAATCGTATTCCCGAACGGGCACGAGGGACACAGGGATGCGAAGCGACCGCACGAAAAAGGGATGGGAGCGCATGCCCCACCGGGCGCTCTACTGCGCCGCCGGGGTTCCGCAGGCGGCGATGGGAAAAGCCTTCATCGGCGTGGCGACTTCCTTCACCGACCTGGTCCCCGGACACGTGGGGATGCGGGCGCTGGAGCGCGTCGTGGAGAACGGAGTGCACGCCGCGGGGGCATACCCGTTCCTCTTCGGGGTGCCGGCGGTGTGCGACGGGATCGCGATGGGGCACCGGGGGATGCACTACTCCCTCCCCCTGCGCGAGTTGATCGCGGACATGATCGAGTCGGTCGCCGAAGCCCACGCGCTCGATGGGCTCGTCCTGCTGACCAACTGCGACAAGATCACCCCGGGGATGCTGATGGCCGCCGCACGTCTCGACATCCCCTCCATCGTCCTGACCGCGGGCCCCATGCTCTCCGGCAGGATGGGGGACAGGCGACTCTCGCTCGTGTCGGACACCTTCGAGGCGGTCGGGCGCTTCCAGCGCGGGGAGATCGACGCGAAGATGCTGCGCCATCTCGAGGCCGAGGCGTGTCCGGGGGAGGGGTCGTGCCAGGGGCTCTACACCGCCAATACGATGGCGTGTTTGACCGAGACCCTCGGGATGTCCCTGCCCGGGTGCGCGACCGCACTCGCCGGGATGTCCAAGAAGCGCCATCTCGGGTACGCGACCGGGCACCGCATCGTGGAGCTGGTTCGCAAGGGGGTCACCCCGCGCAGGATATTGACGCGCGCCGCCTTCGAGAACGCCATCCGGGTCGACCTCGCGCTCGGGGGATCCTCCAACTCGGTGCTGCACCTTCTGGCCATCGCCCACGAGGCGGGAGTCCCCCTCCCCCTGGCCGAGTTCGACCGGCTGTCCCGCCAGACGCCGCAGCTCACCACGGTGACCCCGGCGGGCCCCCACATGATGGAGGACGTGGAGTTCTCCGGCGGGATCCCGGCGATCCTCAACCGGCTGTTGCCCAAACTGAAGAAAAACCCGACGGTGTCCGGCGAGGACATCACCGCGATTGCCCGCAGGGGGCGCGTCACGAACGACGGCATCATCCGGAAGGTCTCCGCCCCCGTGCGGCCCGAAGGAGGGATCGCCATCCTCACCGGAAACCTCGCTCCGGAGGGCGCGGTGATCAAACAGTCGGGCGTCGATCCCGGGATGTTCACCTTCCGGGGAAAGGCCCGGGTCTTCGACTCCGAGGAATCCGCGATGGCGGCGATCATGGGGGGGAAGATCCGCCCGGGCATGGTCGTGGTGATCCGGTACGAGGGGCCGAAAGGGGGGCCGGGAATGCGCGAGATGCTCTCCCCCACGTCGGCGATCATGGGGATGGGGCTGGGAACCCGGGTGGCTCTCATCACCGACGGGCGGTTCTCCGGAGGGACGCACGGACCGTGCATCGGCCACGTGTCCCCGGAGGCGATGGAGGGGGGGGCGATCGCCTTCGTGAAGGACGGGGACGGGATCGTCCTGGACATTCCGAAGAGGAAGCTCACGCTGGACGTCCCGGCGGCCGAGCTTGTCCGCCGGAAGAAAACCTGGAAGGCCCCGCCGCCGAAAATCCGGACGGGGTATCTGGCGCGGTACGCCAAGCTGGTGAGCTCTGCGGGCACCGGGGCCGTGGTCCGGTAAGGGGAATGACATGAAGATGACCGGTGCGGAAATATTCGTCAAGGCGCTCGAGGATCTCGGGGTGGACATCGTGTTCGGGTACCCCGGAGGGGCGGTGCTGAACATCTACGACGCACTGTTCCAGAACACGAAGATCAGGCACCTGCTTGTCCGCCACGAGCAGGGCGGCGTGCACATGGCCGACGGGTACGCCCGCGCCTCGGGAAAGACCGGCGTCTGCCTGGTGACCTCGGGCCCCGGGGCGACGAACACCGTCACCGGGATCGCGACGGCTTACATGGACTCGATCCCCATCGTCGTCTTCTCCGGCCAGGTGCCGACCCTCATGATCGGCAACGACGCGTTCCAGGAGGCCGACATCGTCGGGATCACCCGGCCCTGCACCAAGCACAACTACCTGATCAAGCAGGGGAAGGACCTGGCGCGTATCATCCGGGAGGCGTTCTACATCGCCTCCACCGGCCGCCCGGGGCCCGTGCTGGTCGACATCCCGAAGGACGTTCTGGCCGGAACCGCGGAATACACCCTCCCGAAGGAGGTGAAGCTGCGGGGGTACCACCCCACCTACGAGGGCCACCAGAAGCAGGTGGAGAACGCCGTCCGCCTGCTGCTCGAGAAGGAGCGCCCCGTTTTCTACAGCGGGGGAGGGGTCATCCTTTCCGGCGCCTCCTCTTTCCTCACGGAGTTCTCCCAAATCCTCGGGATCCCCGTGACGACCACGCTCATGGGGTTGGGCGGTTTTCCGGGGACCGATCCGCTCTCCCTCGGGATGCTCGGGATGCACGGCACCTACCGGGCGAACATGGCGATCTCGAACAGCGACGTGATCCTCGGCCTCGGGGCGAGGTTCGACGACCGGGTCACCGGGAAGATCGACGAGTTCGCCCCGGGGGCGAAGATCATCCACGTGGACATCGACCCGACCTCGATCCAGAAGAACATCCCCGTGAACATCCCGATCGTGGGGGATCTGAAGGACGTGCTCCGGAAGATGATCAAGCTCGTCAAGGGGACGAAGGAAGCCGCGCAGTACCGGAAGAAGATCGCCCCGTGGCGGGACCAGATCGAGAAGTGGAAATCGACTTACCCGCTCGCCTACAAGCAGGGAAAGGGGAGAATCAAGCCCCAGTACGTGGTCGAGCAGATCTACCAGATCACGAAGGGGGACGCGATCATCACCACCGAGGTGGGGCAGAACCAGATGTTCGCAGCCCAGTACTACCTGTTCGACAGGCCGCGGACCTTCCTCTCCTCCGGGGGGCTGGGGACGATGGGGTACGGGCTCCCGGCGGCGATCGGGGCGCAGGTGGCGATGCCGGACAAGCTGGTGGTCGACATCGCGGGCGACGGCAGCATCCAGATGAACATCCAGGAGCTGGCCACCGCCGTCCAGTACCGCCTCCCCGTGAAGGTGGTGATTCTGAACAACGGTTCGCTGGGGATGGTGCGGCAGTGGCAGGAGCTGTTCTTCCAGGGGAAGCTTTCCCATACGTGCCTTCCCCAGGTGCCCGATTTCGTCCGCCTGGCCGAAGCCTACGGGGCGTTCGGATTCCGGGCGACCAAGGCCGGGGAGGTCCCGGATGTCCTCCGGAAAGGATTCGCCGCGCCCGGCCCGGCCCTCATCGACATCGTCACGGATCCGAACGAGATGGTCTACCCGATGGTGCCCGCGGGGGCGCCTCTCACGAAGATGCTGCTCGTTTGACCTGGCAGGGGGGGAGTCGATGCGCCATACCATTTCCGTTCTGGTGGAAAACGAATTCGGGGTCTTGAGCCGCGTCGCGGGCCTGTTTTCCGGCAGAGGGTTCAACATCGAGTCGCTGACCGTCGCGGAGACGCTGGACCCGACGGTCTCCCGCATGACGATCGTGACCTCCGGCAACGACCAGATCATCGAGCAGATCCTGAAGCAGCTCAACAAGCTCATCTCGGTCATCAAGGTGATCGACCTGACGGACACGGACACCGTCGACCGCGAGCTGGTGCTGATCAAGGTGAACGCGGAAGCCGAGACAAAGCCCGAGGTGCTGCGCCTGGTGGACATCTTCCGCGCGAAGATCGTCGACGTCGCGCCGCGCTGCTACACGATCGAGATGACGGGCGACGAGGAGAAGATCAACGCGCTGCTTCAGTTGCTCAAGCCGATCGGAATCCGCGAGATCGTGCGGACGGGCCGGGTGGCCATCGCCCGGGGGATGTAACGAACGAGAGGGGAAGAGCCGGTTGAACCCATATCGCCCGGGGAGGGGATGACGATGGTCCGGATCTATCGGGAAAAGGATGCCAGGCAATCCGTTCTGAAGAAGAAGAAGATCGCGATCCTGGGGTACGGGAGCCAGGGGCACGCGCACGCGAACAACCTGAGGGAGAGCGGAATGGACGTCGTCGTGGGCGAGCTCCCCGGGTCGGAAAACGCGGGGAAGGCGAAGAAGGCCGGGTTCCCGGTCGTGGACGCCGCCGCCGCCACGGGGAAGGCCGACGTCGTCGCCATGCTTCT
This sequence comes from Candidatus Deferrimicrobiaceae bacterium, assembly GCA_035256765.1. Taxonomy (NCBI): domain Bacteria; phylum Candidatus Deferrimicrobiota; class Candidatus Deferrimicrobia; order Candidatus Deferrimicrobiales; family Candidatus Deferrimicrobiaceae; species Candidatus Deferrimicrobiaceae bacterium. The sequence goes on from DATEXR010000125.1 coordinate 22,524, forward strand.
TCCCGACGAGCTCCAGGGGGAGATCTACCGGAGCTCCGTCGGCCCGAACCTGAAGAAAGGGGCGTACCTCATGTTCGCCCACGGGTTCAACATCCATTACGGGCAGGTCGTCCCCCGGGCCGACGTGAACGTGTTCATGGTGGCCCCGAAAGGCCCCGGCCACCTCGTGCGCGCGCAGTACGAGAAGGGGGAAGGCGTACCCGCCCTCATCGCCGTCCACCAGGACCCCGCCGGGGACAGCCGGGGCATCGCGCTCGCGTACGCGAGCGCCATCGGGTCGACCCGCGCGGGGGTGATCGAGACCTCCTTCCGGGAGGAGACGGAGACCGACCTCTTCGGGGAGCAGGCGGTCCTTTGCGGGGGCGTCACGGCGCTGATCCTGGCGGGGTACGAGACGCTGGTCGAGGCCGGATACTCCGCCGAGATGGCGTATTTCGAGTGCCTCCACGAGCTGAAGCTCATCGTGGATCTCATTTACGAGGGCGGGATCTCCACGATGCGGTACTCCGTGAGCAACACCGCCCAGTACGGCGATCTGACGCGCGGACCGCGGGTCATCAACGCGGAGACGAAGGCCGAAATGAAGCGGATGCTCGAGGAAGTCCAGAACGGCTCGTTCGCCCGGGAATGGATCCTGGAGAACCGGGCCAACCGCCCCGTCTTCAACGCCCTCACCCGGCGCGGCGACGAGCACCCGATCGAAGAGGTGGGCCGCCGCCTTCGTGCCATGATGCCGTGGATCGCGAAAGGGCGGCTGGTCGACAGGACGAAGAACTGAACGAGGGGCTGGGCCGGAAGCAATGGATCCGGGGAGGCAGGGCCGGGGGGGCGGAGTGATCGCCCCCGAAGGGATCCCGTTTCTTCTGGGCGCGGCGGCCCTCGCGGCCGTCCTCTCCCTGTTGTGGCCCAGGACCATACCGGCCGCCCTTTTCGGGGCCCTGCTCACCGTTTTCGTGGGCTGGTTCTTCCGGAACCCCGACCGGACCCCCCCCTCGCTCCCGGGGGCGGTGATCTCCCCTGCGGATGGTAAGATAATGTATGCGGGCGACAACCCGCCGGGCAGGTATCTGGACGAGCCCGGGAAGAGGGTGAGCGTTTTCATGTCCGTCTTCGACGTGCACGTCAACCGGGCCCCGGTTTCCGGCAAGGTGGTGTCCGTCCGGTATCATCCGGGGAAGTTCCTGGCCGCGAACGTCGAGAAGGCGTCGCTTGCCAACGAGCAGAACGGGGTGCTCCTCGAGACGCCGGACGGCCAGCGGGTCGCCTACGTCCAGATCGCCGGGCTCATCGCCCGCAGGATCGTGTGCGATCTTGCCGAAGGGGATACCGTGAGACAGGGCCAGCGCGTCGGCATCATCCGGTTCGGTTCGCGGGTCGACATTCTGCTTCCCGCATTTGCCTCCCTTTCGGTGCGGGCAGGGGACCGGGTTCGCGCGGGAGAGAGCGTCGTGGGGGTGCTGCCATGAGAAGAAGGATCAGACGGGGGGACGGGATCAGCCGGGGGATCTACGTATTGCCCAACCTGATCACGTCGGGATCGCTGTTCGCCGGGTTCTACTCGATCGCCGCGACCTACACCGGCCAGTTCGAGAAGGCCGCGACGGCCATCATCGTGGGAGTGGTGCTCGACGGCCTCGACGGCCGGGTCGCCCGGATGACCAAGACGACCACGAAGTTCGGGGTGGAGTACGACTCCCTGGCCGACCTCGTCTCGTTCGGCGTCGCGCCCGCGTTCCTCGTCTACGGCTGGGCCCTCGCGCGCTTCGGCCGCTGGGGGTGGCTGGCGGCGTTCCTCTACCTGATCTGCGGGGCGCTCCGGCTCGCCCGGTTCAACGTCCAGGTCCACACGGTCGAGAAGGGGAAGTTCAACGGGCTGCCGATTCCGGCCGCGGCGACGTTCGTATCCTCCATGATCCTGCTCTTCTACTACCTGGGCGGGTCCGGAAACTTCAAGCACATCGCGGTGCTCCTCGCCATCTACGTTCTGGCGTTTCTCATGATCAGCACGGTCAAGTACAACAACTTCAAGGATCTGGAGCCCTTCCGCCGCCGGCCGTTCAATACCCTGGTGGTGTTCATCTTCCTCGCCCTTCTGATAACCGCGGAGCCCCAGGTGATGATCTTCCTGTTCGTCTCGGCGTACATAGTCTCCGGGCCGATGGGGGAGCTGGTGCGGGCCCTGCGGGGACGGAGGGGGACAACGAAGGAAAGCGAGACAGACGTTCATGGGCATGACGCTCACGGAGAAGATCCTCGCGAGGCACGCGGGGAAGGAAAAGGTTGAGCCGGGGGAACTGATCCTCGCGAAGGTCGACCTCGCGCTCGGCAACGACGTCACGAGCCCGATCGCCATCGAGGCGGTCCGCAATCTCGGGATCCGGGAGGTCTTCGACCGGGAGAAGATCGCGCTCGTCCCGGATCACTTCACGCCGAACAAGGACATCCGGTCGGCCGAGCAGGCCAAGTTGATGCGGGAGTTCGCCCGAGAGTACGGGATCGTGAACTACTTCGAGGTCGGGCGGATGGGGATCGAGCACGTGCTTCTGCCCGACGAGGGGCTCGTCCTTCCCGGCGACCTCGTGATCGGGGCCGACAGCCACACCTGCACCTACGGGGCGCTGTGCGCCTTTTCGACCGGCGTCGGCAGCACCGACCTGGCCGCGGCGATGATCTCCGGGGAGGTGTGGCTGAAAGTTCCCGAATCGATCCGGATCGTGCTCGGCGGGCGGCCGGGGAAGTGGGTCGAGGGGAAGGACATCATCCTGCACATCATCGGGAGGATCGGCGTGGACGGCGCCCTCTACCAGGCGATGGAGTACGCCGGGGACGGGATCGCGGCTCTCCCGATCGCCTGGCGCTTCACGATCTCCAACATGGCGATCGAGGCGGGGGCGAAAAACGGCATCTTCCCCTTCGACCGTGTCACGAGGGACTACGTGGACGGGCGGGCCGCCCGGAAATACGCCGTGGTCGAGGCCGACGGGGATGCCCGGTACGCGTCGGAGATCGAAATCGACGTCGGGTCGCTGGAGCCGCAGGTGGCGTTCCCGCACCTGCCGGAGAACACCCGCCCCCTGTCCCGGGTGGGGAACGTCCCCATCGATCAGGTGGTGGTGGGCTCGTGCACCAACGGGCGGATCGAGGACCTCCGGAGCGCGGCGGCGGTTCTGCGCGGCCGGAAGGTTCACGACGGCGTCCGGCTTCTCGTCTTCCCCGCCACCCAGGAGATCTACCTCCAGGCGATGCGGGAGGGGCTGATGGAGACCTTCGTGACCGCGGGAGCGGCGTTCTCCACGCCGACCTGCGGTCCGTGCCTGGGCGGGCATATGGGGATTCTCGCGAAAGGCGAGCGCGCCGTCGCCACCACGAACCGGAACTTCGTGGGGCGGATGGGGCACCCCGAGAGCGAGGTCTACCTCGCCAACCCCGCGGTGGCGGCCGCCTCCGCGGTCCTCGGCCGGATCGGCGGCCCGGACGAGATTCGTTGACCGCCGCGCATGCTCGCCGGACCGGGGACCCTGGCTCGCGGGGGATTCCCCTCCGCTACGCTCGCGACCTCGCGCCCGCTCGCTGCGGGTTCCGCTCGCCGGAACGGACCCCGCCAGGCGGGGGTACTTCTCTCTCGCTCCACACGCCGCTCCGGGGAACCCCCCGCATCGCCTGAGGGTCCACGGATTCCCGGCGAACTGCCGTGCAGTGCCTCCCCGGCGCGTCCCATGTGCCGGGGCGAAACCGGCGGAGCAGCCGAAGGACGGGGGGTCCGAGCGGAACTTTCCGGGAGGGAGGTCAAGCGCAGACCCGCGGGTTCATCGCGGGTCGAGCGATTTCGCCAAGCGACCCCCCTCCGAGGATGCGGAAGCCGGCTACGACCCCCCGGCGCAGCTACGGCGGACTAGCGGGATGGGGAAGCGCCGATCACCGGGGACCCTGGCTCGCGGGGGGGGTCCCCGACCCGGTTGCCGTGGTCTCCGGGCGTAGACGATGGGAACGGAAAGGGGAGGAAAGCCGATGATCCTGAAAGGACGGGCCTGGAAATACGGGGACGACGTCGACACCGACGTCATCATCCCCGCCCGGTACCTGAACACCTCCGATCCGAAGGAACTTGCCCGCCATTGCATGGAGGACATCGACAAGGAATACGCCAACAAGGTGGCCCCCGGAGACTTCCTCGTGGCGGGGAAGAATTTCGGGTGCGGTTCCTCGCGTGAGCACGCCCCCATCGCCATCAAGGCGTCCGGGGCCTCCGCCGTGATCGCCCGGTCGTTCGCGCGGATCTTCTACCGGAA
>DATEXR010000126.1 GCA_035256765.1 Candidatus Deferrimicrobiaceae bacterium
TCTACACGATCGGCGGGCTGTCCGCCCACGCCGACCGGGACGACCTGCTCGCCTGGGCGGGGGGTTTCCGGACCCCCCCCGACAGGGTATTCGTGGCTCACGGGGAGGAGTCGGTGTCCGTCGGGTTCGCCGGTCTGTTGAACGAGCGGTTCGGCTGGAACGCCGAGGTCCCCTACCCCGGCCGGCCGATCGACCTATGAGTGTGTTCGGGGACGCTCCTCTCCCGCTCCCCAACAGGGGAACCGGTGCGTAGCGGGGGGTTCCTCAGAGCGGCCTATGGAGCGAGGGGGAATTTGCGTCGAGCGGAATCGGCAGCGAGCGGGCGCAGGTCGCGAGCGTAGCGAAGAGGAAGCCCCCCGCGAGCCCCGGGCCCCGGTCGGGGAAACGCTCGAAGCCATAGCCCCGTCGCGGGGTGCGGATGTGGAGATGCCCGTGAGTCGAAAAAGGATCCCGCGGAAGAGGAGATGGCTTGTCGTCGCGGCGGCCGTGTTTCTCGTTTCGGCCTGGGCGGCGTCTCTCCCCCGTTCGTCGGAGGCGCACGCCGTGAACGACCCCCAGGACGACATCCTTCGGTCGATCGGGGTGGACGAGAAACTCGGTGGCGCGATCCCTCGGGATGCCGTCTTCCGGAACGCGAAGGGGGAAGAGGTGCGGCTTGGGGACTACCTGCGGGGAGGCCCCGCGCTGTTGACCCTGAACTACTACACCTGCCCCATGCTGTGCCCACTGACGCTGCGCTCTCTCCTCGGGACGGTGGAAAGAATGAAAGGGATCGACCTCGGCCGCGACTTCCGGATCGTCACGGTCAGCATCGATCCCGAAGACACGCCCGCGATCGCAAGCGCGCGCGCCGGGGAGATCTACGCCGAAATGAAGGGGACGGACGATCCGGCAACCCGGTGGCCGTTCCTGCTGGGCGATGCGGGGGCGGTCGGGGCTCTCACCGGCTCAGTCGGATTCCGGTACCGGAGGGTGGGCAGCGAGTTCGCCCATCCGAACGTGGTCGTCGTCCTGACCCCCGAGGGGAGGATCTCCCGCTACCTGTACGGGATCGAGCAGGACCCCCTGGATCTCAAGATGGCCCTCATCGAGGCCTCGGGGGGAAACATCGGGAATTCGACCGCCCTGAACCAAGTCCTGTTATTCTGCTTCCAGTATGACCCCGTGGGGAAAAAATACGCACTCTACGCCCGGAACATCATGAAGGCAGGCGGGGTCCTGACGATCGCGCTGCTCGGAGGCCTGCTCCTCGTGCTCTGGAGGCGGGGACGGTCCACTTCATAAGGACGGGAGAAGACGATGGAGAACGCGTACGCCCTGGGGGAGGCGGCATCCCGGACGACGGGACAGGTAGACGCCCTGTTTCTCTTCATCACGGTAGTCTCCCTGTTTTTCTTTCTGCTCGTCGAGGGGCTGCTGATCTACTTCGCGATCCGGTATCGAAGGAGAAAAGGGGCCGAACCCTCCGAGACGCCCGACATACGAGGCAGCCTCTTCCTGGAAACCGTCTGGGTGCTGATCCCCACGATCGTCGTCGCCTCCTTCTTCTACTACGGGTACCGGGTGTTCCGGGACATCCGGACGCCATCCCCCGGAGCCACCGACATCCACGTGATGGCCAGGCAGTGGCTCTTCGAGTTCCGGTATCCCGACGGCAGGTCGTCGATCAACGAGCTCCGGGTGCCCGCCGGCAGGCCCGTGAAACTCATCCTGTCCTCCGACGACGTGATCCACAGCTTCTTCGTCCCGGACTACCGGGTCAAGCAGGACATGGTGCCGGGGCGGTACACCACCCTGTACCTGCACCCCGACAAGGAGGGGACGTACCCGATCCTGTGCGCGGAGTACTGCGGCGTCGGCCACTCCACGATGCGCGCGGAATTGATCGTGATGGAACCCGGCGCGTATGCGGCATGGCGGGAGAAAAAAGAGGCCCCGGCCGGCCTTTCGCTGGCGGAGCAGGGAAAGGCGCTCGTGGGGAAGTCCGGATGCCTGGGATGCCACGCCCTCGAGGGGAAGGAGAAGATCGCCCCCAACCTCAGGCAAAGTTTCGGCCGGAAGGTCCTCCTCGCGGACGGGACCTCCGTGACCGCGGACGAGGAATACCTCCGGGAGTCGATCCTCGATCCCAAAGCCAAGGTGGTGAAGGGGTACCCGGCCGTCATGCCCACCTTCAAAGGGAG
>DATEXR010000127.1 GCA_035256765.1 Candidatus Deferrimicrobiaceae bacterium
GGGGAGGAGTTCAGCAATTGCGTCGACTGGAAGTCGACCATCGCCTTCCGGGCCTTTCCGACCACGTCGGATTCGGTCAGCGGCTCCACGTCGCCTCCGTGGAGAAACAGGTCCGAACAGAACAGCGTACGGTTCGTCTCCTCGAAGAGCATGCCCGCGTCCCAGGAGTGCGGCAGGTGGTGCGTCGCGTAGAGGCGGAACCGATATTTCCCGGTTTTGAGCGCGTCCTCCGGAAGGATCCAGCGAGGCGCTCTGGTAGCGAAATCGGTGACGTTGACAAGCGCCGCCACGACCGTGCAGAGCGGTTGCGCCTGCGGGGCCGCCTGGAGCCACTCGTTCAGCGATCCGCACTCGTCCGACTCGAAATGGCTGAAACTGATCCACCGGATCGATGCGGGATCGACGACCCGTGAAACGGCTTCCTTCACGAGCGCAAACTCGCCCTTCATTCCGGTGTGAAAGAGCAGCGGCTCGTCGTCCTTGACGAGGAACTGATTGAACTGAAGCTTATAGTTGGCGTTGTAGGTCGAAATGCGGTAGACGTCCGGGGCGATCTCGGTGACGTTCGTCATGATTCCCTCCGTAAGCGAAACGATTGGCAACCGGCTGCGGCTTTGCGCCGATCCCGTGTGAAATTGGTCCGGCCGATTCCCACGTCGAACTCCCTGCTCCAGATCACGACGATGTCATATTCGTTGCGATTCGTCACGGGATTCCCGCTATTGTTACCATCACGAAACGGTTGTATTGGGATGGCGACGATCGCCGGTCCCGGTTCGGTTACGCCGGAATGGTATGATGGCCCATGTCCCGCAATGTCCTCGTGGTCGAAGACGACAAGGATATCGCCCGCCTGCTGGACCTCCATCTTAAGGACGAGGGATATTCGGTGACCGTCGTATCCGACGGGAAGACGGGGCTTGCGCAGGCTCTCTCGAAGCCCTACGACATCGTCATCCTGGACCTCATCCTCCCCGGGATGGACGGCCTGGAGGTGTGCCGGGGGATTCGAAACCGGAAAGACTACACGCCGATCCTGATGCTGACCGCGAAGTCGACGGATGTGGACCGGATCGTGGGGCTGGAGATGGGGGCGGATGACTACCTCACGAAACCGTTCAACGTCCGCGAGCTCCTGGCCAGGGTGAAGGCCCTTTTCCGCAGGGTGGAAGCGCTTCGAGCGAAGGATCCGGCGGCGCCGGGGAAGAGGATCGAGTCGGGCGACCTGGTGATCGACCCGGAAAAACGGAGGGTGACCGTGGAAGGGAACCCCGTGCATCTCACCGCGCGGGAATTCGAACTTCTGCAGGAATTCGCCCGCCATCCCGGCCGGGTGTACACACGAGCCCAGCTCCTGGACAAGGTCTGGGGATACAGCTATCAAGGGTATGAACACACCGTGAACTCCCACATCAACCGGCTACGGGAAAAGATCGAGAAGAACCCTGCCAAACCTCGGTACATCCTCACGGTGCGGGGGGTCGGCTACCGGTTTGCCGAACCCGGGGATCGGGAAACGGGGTAGCGGGTGTTCAAGACGCTTTACGGAAAGCTCTCCGCTGTTCTGCTCCTGTTGTTTTTCGGCATCGGGATCCTGTTCGTCCTGCTGACCCTCTTCACGACGCGCGTCCATCTCCAGGAGATGACGCAGAAGCTCAACCGTTCCCTCGCGCGACACATCGCCTCGGAGACCCCCCTGATCGAGAACGGTCGCGTGAAGGAAGGCGCGATCGGGCAGATCTTCCATATGCTGATGGCCGTCCATCCCGGCATCGAAGTGTACCTGCTCGACAAGGAGGGCGGGATTCTTGCCTATTCCGCCCCTCCCGGCAAGGTGAAACGAGAGCGGGTTTCCCTTTCGCCCCTGAAGAAGTTCCTCAGCGAAACGGAGGCGCTTCCCATCCTGGGAGACGATCCGCGCAACCCCGAAAAACGGAAAGTATTCTCCGTCGCTCCGGTCCCTCCGGAAGGGCCCGTGGAAGGGTATCTCTACGTCATCTTGAGCGGGGAGGAGGTCGACACGGTCTCCCGGATGCTCCATGGGAGCTACATCCTGAGGCTTAGCACCTTTGCCGCCGCGGGCGGGGTGCTCTTCGCCCTCCTTGCCGGCCTGCTCCTTTTCTTCCGGCTTACCTACCGGCACCGAAGGTTGGCGAAGGCCGTGGAGGAGTTCCAGCGGAGCGGGTTTTCGGATGACCCGAAGATTTTCGGCCGGTTCGACGTTGGCAAGGGGGATGAGATCGAGCGGCTGGGAGCCGCCTTCCGGCAGATGGCGGACCGGATCGCCCAGCAGATCCGGGACCTGCGCCAGGCCGACAACCTTCGGCGGGAATTGATTACCCACGTCTCCCACGATCTGCGCACGCCGCTGACCTCCCTCCAGGGATACCTCGAAACGCTCTCCCTGAAAGAGGGCGGGCTTTCCCCCGGGGATCGGAAGGAGTATCTGCGGGTTGCCATAAGCCACTGCCGGCGGCTCTCCACGCTGGTTTCGTCGCTGTTCGAACTCTCCATGCTCGATTCCCCCGATGTCGCGATCCGGAAAGAGCGGTTTTCACTGGGCGACCTTGCCCAGGACGTCCTGCAGAAGTTCCGGCTCGACGCGGAGGAGAAAAAGATCCGTCTGTCCATGCGGATCGCGGAAGGGATCCCGTTCGTCTTCGCCGACATCGGCCTGATCGAGCGGGTTCTGCAGAACCTGGTCGGCAACGCCCTGCGGCACACCCCGGAAGACGGGGAAATCATCATTTCCGCGGAAGAGAAGGACGCGGGGTTGACCGTCCGTGTTTCGGATACGGGTTGCGGCATTCCCCCCGAGCGGCTTTCCCGTCTTTTCGACCCGATCCCGGGAAAATACGGAGACGCGGGGAAGGGCGGGGAAGGCGCGGGCTTGGGCCTGGTCATCGCCCGCAGAATCCTCGAACTGCACGGAAGCGACCTGAAGGTCGAAAGCGCAGTCGACGCCGGGTCGACGTTCGAGTTCACCTTGCCGG
>DATEXR010000128.1 GCA_035256765.1 Candidatus Deferrimicrobiaceae bacterium
TACAGGGAGAGAAGCACAAGGACGAGCGTTCCGACCCCGCCCCCCACCATGCCGCGGGAAACCCGGATCCCCCGTCGGTCCTCGACGTTGTCGCTCCTGCGTCCGTCTCCCCAGCGCATGCCGCCCCTCCTTCCCCGCTCCGTTGCCTGCCGGCCCGATCATCACAAAGATACCGCCGGACCGCCCTCCGTTGCAACCGCGTGGGCGGGGACACTCCTCAACATACTACTCGAAATAGGAATGTCCCCGGAATGTCCCCCCTTGGAGTGTCCCCGGTGAATTGCGTCGAGCGGAAGGGCAGCGAGCAGTCGCGGCTATCGCTCCGCAGCCTCGGAGGGGGGCTCCGTTCGTGGCTCGCCGTGCGGTGAACCTGCACGGCTGCGCCCCCACTCCTTCGGCTTGCTGCGCTTTTTCGGCACCCGCGAAACTCTAAGAACAGGGACGTTCCTTCTAAGAACTCTTCATCCCCTGCAGCGCGCGCGGCCATTGTGCACCCCGTTGCGAGGGCCTCTGCGACCGTGGACCCATTGCACAGCGGGGAGTTCCGCGGAGCGGGGGGACACTCCTGATGTGCGGGGACACTCCTCTCCCGCATCCCGGAGATGAATCAGGAATGTCCCCGGTGGGAGTGTCCCGCCAAAAGGAAAAAATTGCGTCGAGCGGAACGGCAGCGAGCGGTCGCAGGTCGCGAGTGAAGCGGAGAGGAACCCTCCCGCGAGCACCTGGCACCGGGAGGGGAAATGCCTCCGGGCATCGGCCCGAGAGGAGACCGTCATTGCGAGACGCAGCACCTAGCTGGGGATGCCAGCGGGCCTTTCGCAATGGATGTAGTTCTCGGCGATGAGATGGAGCGGCTTCCTGGCGACGTGGAAGCTTTCGTGGAGGAGCCCGAAGACTTCGGACAACTCCCGGTCTTGCGCCTCCGGATGAAGGGAGGCCAGCCGGTAGAATTTCCTTCCCTCTTCCTCGTACTCTTCCATGGTCCTACCCGTCCGCCCCGCGAACCGGGGCCTCGGTTCCCCGGACAACGGGTAGCGGGAGGAGGCGCGGACGTATTCGGGGAAGACGCCGAGGAGAAACAGGCAGATATCGGCGATCCTTTTGTAGAAGTGGAACCGGTATTC
>DATEXR010000129.1 GCA_035256765.1 Candidatus Deferrimicrobiaceae bacterium
GGCGGCGCCGCCTCGAGGGCGCGGTGGACCTTTTCCCCGAAGCGCATGGCCGCGGCCCGTTCATGAAATTCCCGGAGGGTCAGGTCCGGGGCTGGAGGAGGAGAGGGCGAAAGGGGTGGGGGAGACCACCCCTCCACGAACGAGAGATCGGGCGGAGCGGGAGGGGGGGAGGCCGGTACCGGAAGCGGCTCCCTCACGTCCACCCGAAGCACCGTCCCCCCCCCGCCGAACACCCGCCGAACGCCGGACAGGCCCGTGACCCCGCAGGCGCCGGGGACCCCGTCCGCGGCCGCCGTAAGCGCCGCGCGCAGGGAATCGTCGAGCTCCGACCCTCTCCCCTTCGCGCCTTCCACGAGGAACAGGCGGTCCCGGGCCCGGGTCGCAGCGACATAGAGAAGCCGCCTTTCCTCGGCGTCCTGCTTCGCCGCTTCCCATTCCTCGAAGGTGACCGACCCGCCGCCGAAGGGGACCCGCCGAAACGCGGAGTACGTCCGGAACCCGGGGAAGATCACCGCCGACAGCCCCCGGACCCTGTCCACCCGCAACCCCTCCGGCGGCTTTCTCCCTCCCCGGGACAGGTTGGCGAGAATCACCACCGGGAATTCCAGCCCCTTGGAGAGATGGATGGTGGAGATGCGCACCGCGTCCTCCCCCTCCTCGAATACGGGAAACTCGTTTTCCGGCCTCTCCTCCTCCGTCTTGCGCCGGATCTCCTCGAGGAACGCCTTGACCGAGCCTCCTCCCCCCCACTCGAACGCGAAGGCGATCTCGGCGGCCTTGGCCAGGTTCTGCAGGATCCTCTCCCCCTCGGAGAGCCGGGCGGCCACGAACTCCACGCCCGATTCCCGGTACAGTTCCGCGAGCAGTTCCGACAGGGAGGACCTCCCCCGGCGGGCGGAGAGGCGCGCGAGCAGGGAAAGGGCATCTGCGGCCCGCGGAGAAGCGGCCTCCTCCCCTTTCGCGTACAGGGGGAGGATCTCCGCGTCCGAGAGGCCGAAAAAGATCGTTTTCAGCGCCGCGTAGCGCGCGGAGGCGTCCGCCGGCGTATCGACGGCCGAGAGGACCATCCGGAGATCCTGCACCTCCTGCCTCGCGAAGAACCCTTTCCGGGAAGGCACCAGGTGAGGGATCCCCGCGCGGGCGAAGGCGTCGCGGTACGAGGCGAGCACCTTTCCCGCGGTGTCGGCCCGGTACAGCACCGCGATGTCGCGGTGTTCCGCGGGCCGGCCTTCTCCCCCCTGCTTCCCCCCCACCGTCACCTTCCCCACGATCTCCCGGATCAGCCCGCACAGAAACCCGGCCTCCTCCACCCCTTCCCCGAGGGAGAAAAGCGTCGCGGCCTCTCCCTCCGCAGCGTCCTGCCGGTGGGAGACCACCGGCGAGTACGGCGGGGAAAAATCCTCCCCCCCGGGAAACACGTGCCCGAAGAGGCCGTTCACGGCCGCGACGAGGTCCGGCCGGCTCCGGAAATTCCGCACGAGAGTGATCGTCCCCCCTCCGGCGGCAACGAGCTCCTCCCGGAACCTGTGGTACACCTGGACATCCGCGCGCCGGAATCCGTAGATGGACTGTTTCGGGTCGCCGACGACGAACAGGCGGCCGGGGGTGCCGTCCGCCGCCAGCGCATGGAGGATATCGGCCTGGAGAGGATCGGTGTCCTGGAACTCGTCCACCAGGATGTGCAGGAACCGCCCCGAAACCCGTTCCGCGACCATCCGGTCCCCGCAAAGCAGCTTTTTCGCGCGCAGCAACAGGTCCATGAAATCGAGGCCGCTTCCCTTCGCCTTCTCGTAGAAGCGCGCGGCGGCACGCGCCCTGTCGACGAGGAAACGGGCGGCGACGTCGCCCGGAGGGACCTCCGCGAGTTCCCGCCAGAACGTCTTCAGCCTGTCCCGGGCCTCCTTGGGCGTAAGGCCCGGCGGTCTCGGGAACATCTTCGCGCTTCTCAGGCGGTCGGCCCGGAATTCGAACGCGGCGGACCCTTCCGGCGCGATTCCGGCAGCGGCGTCGAGATCCCCCCCCGTGACCGCCTCCCAGCCGCGGTCGAGGACCGCAAGCGCCGACGCGAGGACCGGCGCCATCTCGTGGGTGCGGTCGGCGATTCCCCCGACGAACGCACGGAACCAATCGACCGTCCCCCGATACTCCTCCCGCAGGTACCCCAGGAAATCGGCCGGCGATCCGAAGTCGTGCGCCTCCCCCTCGAGAAGATCCCGGTGGAACAGGCAAAGTCGCCGGATCATTCCGAACGCCGCTTCCCGGTCGGACGACCGGGAGATCGCGCGCTCCCACCGCGGGTCCGTCTCCTCCCGCCCGAACTCGGAGCGGAGGAAGTTCCGGAACGCGGCGTCCCAGGCATCCGCGGCTCCCCCCTCGGGGAGGACCTCGAAACGGGGGTCGACGCCGGCCTCCGCGGGAAACGAGAGCAGGATCCGCCGGCAGAAGGAATGGAACGTCGTGACGGAGAGCCTCCCCACGCCGTCGGCCATCTCCTCGGCCCGGGCGCGAAGGTCCTCCACCGAGGGGAAGGCGCCGTCCGGGATCTCGACCAGGGAGTTCCACTTCCCGACCTTCTCCCTCGCCTCCTCGAGGGACTCCGCCGACCGGGACGCGGACAGCAGGATCTCCCAACCCTCCACGACCCGCGATTTCATCTCGGCCGCGGCCTTGTCCGTGAACGTAAGAAGAAGGACGTCGTCCGGCCCGAGGTTTTTCTTCTCGAGACACAGGTTGGTGACCCGGGCGATGAGGGTGGCGGTCTTCCCCGTTCCCGCGGAGGCATCGACCGCGAAATCCCGGGAAAAATCGGTGACGGCCGTGCGCCGGTCGCGTTCCACCGTTTAGCCCTCCCTCACCGGGCGCAAGCCCGCCACCGCATGGAAGGCCGGGTCTTCGAGGACCCGCCGGATCAACGCCTCCGTCTCGGCTTCCGTCCCCTCGAAGGCGGGCGAAACGCGGCAATGGTCCCGGTACGGGCAGCCCCGGCAATACCTCGGCGGGAGGTCGCCCGCGAAGCGGAACCGGTGGTGGGGAAAGGGCGGGAAATATCCCGCGGAGACAAGCGAAAGCCATGCGGCGAGCGAGGCGGACCATTCCCCCCGGATCTCCTCCCATCGCCCTCCCTCCACCGTGACGGACCGGATCTCCCCCTTGAGGAAGAGGAGGGACGCGCGCACGGCGGGGGAAAGGGTGCGGGCGAACAGGAGGTACACCGGGATCTGGTGGGAAAGGCCGTTCCGGATCAGGGAGAGCGGGGGCCTCTCGTTCTTCCCGTCGCGGTATTTGTAGTCGATGATCTCGACCTCCCCCGACGGTCCCCGGTCCACCCGGTCCACGCGACCCGCGAACGCCGGCAGCCCCCCTTCCGCCTTCACCCCGAAGCGTTCCTCCACGGCCTCGACCCGGTACGCTCCGGGGAGCTTCGCCCGGGCGGACTCCCACGCGAGGAACGCATCCACGGCCGACTCGATCTCCCTGCGCTGGAGCTGGAAAAGGCCGGGAAGCCCCACGGGATTCTCCCGGGAAAACCGGGCGAACACCTCGCCGGCCGACCGGCGCGGGTCTCCCCACCCTTTCCCTTCCGCGGCGTCTTTGCCGATCTTCCGGAGGATGTCGTGCACGAGCACCCCCATCTCCGCGGGCGAAAGGACCAGGGTCTCCTCGGGCTCCTCGGCCGGGGCAAGGCCGAGCAGCCGGTGCAGGAAATACCGGTAGGGGCACATCGCCAGCTCTTCCAGCGCGGAGGAACTGTGGACGGCGGGAGAGGGGATGGCCGTCCACGGACCCGGAAAGAGCGACCGTCCCTCCCCCCTCGCTCTCCACTCCGAGAGGATCCCCGCCACGCGGACCCAGGAGATCTCCCGGTCCCCCGGGTCCGGAAAAACGCCGTCGCGCCAGCCCCTAAGGGCCGCTTCCCTCGCGCTCACGGGTCCCGGGCCGGAAAGCGCCGCGAACGGTTTCCGGGAGAGGGAGAGGATCGATGCGCCGGACGCCTCGCCCCACTTCTCCGAGTAGACCCCCGGCCCCGCGAACTGGGAGAGGAGATGGAGGAGATACCGGGACGGCCTCCGGGCCGTCCCTTCCGCGTCGGCCCGGAGGACGCCGAAGGCGACCTCCTCCCTCGCCGACGCCGCCGGAAGGGAGAAGAGCAGCCTCTCCTCGGCGGCGTTGCGGCGCCGAAGCGCGAGGGCGTCGGGCATCCCCCGCTGGCGGGAGATCCGGTTGATCTCCTCCCGATCGACGTCGGGAAGGAGAGGATCCTCCTCGATCTGGGCGGGCACCGCCTCCTCGTTGACGGAGAGGAACAGGATCCGGTCGGCCGTCGCCCCGCGCAGGGAGAAGATGTCCCCCGCGACCACCGCCCCCGGAACGCGCATCCCCCCCCTCTCGCCCACGAAAAGGCGCTGGTCGGCAAGAAGCCCGCGCAGCCAGGCGAGGGCGGTCTCCGTGCCCGGCCACGGGACCTCCCGGTCCGGGATCAGCGCAACGTCCTCCAGCAGGGAAAGAAGGGCCGCCATGGCGCGGCGGTCCCGGTCTCCTTCCGCGTCGTCCCCGCCCCCGATCCGGAAATCCCGGATCAGGAGGGAGACAAGGGCCGCGGAGAGCCCGGCGTAGCTGCGCGCCTCGCGGACCGGCCGCAGCGCCTCCCGGAGGAGGCGAACCTCTTCCCCAAGGAGCCGGAGCTGGAGCCGCCGTTCCTCCCGTTCTTCCCGTTCCTCGTCGGTCTCCTCCCCGTCCCCCCGGAGGCGCAGGCGGGCGAGGCGCGTCTCCCAGTCGGAGCCGGAGACCACCAGGAGCTCCCTCGTCCACACGTCCCAGAGGTCGGGGCGCGGCGCGGGGCCCGGGCCTCTTTCCTCCCTCCGCCGGTAGGGCGAGGAAAGTATGTCGATCACCTTCCTCCGCGGAAAATCCTCCTCGGCCGCCTCGATCATCTGGATCAGGACGCGCACGGGGGGGACGGACGAAAGCGGCACGCTTGCCCTTCCCGCGGCCCGGATCCCGTATTCGGCGGCCACCCTCTCCCAGGCGGGGACCAGGCCTTCCGCGAACTTCCGGGAGACGAGGAGAACGTCCTCTCCGGGATATGCGTCCCGCCACTCCCGCACCTGTCTCGCGGCGAGGCGCAACTCGCCGCTTTCGTGGGGGGCGGACAGGACGGAAAACGGGACCGCTCCGGTGGCGGCCGGCGGAGGCGGGGAGAAGAGCCGTTCGCGGACCGCGTCCACGGCGGGAGAGACGGGATCCCCCAGGTACTCGACATTCCTCTCAAAGGCCGCACACAGCCGTTCCCACGCAAGCGCCGCATAGGCGAAGGCGGGGGAAAGGGAACCGTCCTCCCGGAAGATCCCGGGGAAGTACACCTCGTCGAGGATGCCGCTCGCGAGAAGCGCGTCGACGAGCGTCCACTGCAGGCGGGTGAAGTCGTAGAAGCCGTAAAGAATCGCGCGGAACGGATAGCCGGGCTGCTCGAACCCCGCGACGGCCTGCTGGAAGATCTTCCGGCGGGACATTCCTCCCGCGGCCGCGATCTTCCTCTCGACGGCGAGAAAGAGGCGTCGCCACTCGGCCCATCGGTTCGCCTTCGGGTTCCCCCCCGCGCGCGCCCTCGCTTCCGCCTCCCGAAGGGTCTCTTCCCCCACCCACCCTTCCTCGAAGTCCGACATCGTGCGGGAGAGGGCAAGGACGAAACCCGGCGTCGTGGAGATCGCCGCGAAGTCCCCCTTCCCGGTTGCGTACACCTCCCGGACCGCGGCGAGCATCGCCGCGGACGCCTGCGCGGGGGGAAGCTCGCGGGGAAAGATCCCCCGGTGCTTGAGCAGCCGCACGACGAAATCGTAGAGCGTCACGATCGAGGAACCCGCCGCAACCCCCTCCCCCCTCGCCGCCAGGCGGCGCAGGAGATGCTCCCGAAGCTCGTTGGAAGGGACGAGGAGCACGTCCTCCCGCCCGCGGGCGCGTCCGAACGACTCCGGGAGACGGGAAAGGAGCCTTTCTTCCAGAGCGGGAAAGGGACCGGCAAACAGGCGGGAAATATCGTTTTTACGCTTCCCCATGGTCCTCCCCATTGTAATCGTTCCCGGGCAGTCGGAAAATGGGAACGAAACCGCGGAGGAGGCAAAGAAGATAAAACCGCCGACAAAAGGGGAGACGAGGGGCCGGTTCGCGGGATCCGCGAAACGGTACCGGACGAGTCCCGAGCACGTCGACTCCGAAGACCGGGAAATCCTCCGGTCCCTTCTCGCTCTCGACCCCTCCCACCTTCTTCTCGACATCGCCACCGGCGGAGGGCACACCGCAGCGGCGTTTTCGACGGGCGTGCGGAAGGTCGTCGCCTCCGACCTCACGCCGGAAATGATCGGGGAGGCGAGAATCACGGCCGCCGAGCGGGGGTGCCGCAACATGGCATTCGTCGTGGCCGACGCGGAGAGCCTCCCCTTCGCCACGGGGACGTTCGACCGGGTCACCTGCCGCATCGCGCCGCACCATTTCCCGGATCTTTCGGCCGCCGTCGGCGAGATGCTGCGCGTCACCAAGCCCGGAGGGCTGGCCGGGATCATCGACAGCGTCGTGCCCGACGACCCGGCGCTCGACGCCTTCCTCAACGGGGTCGAGAAGGTGCGCGACCCTACGCACGTGCGAAGCTACCGGATCGAGGAGTGGAACATCGTCCTCGAGCAGGCGGGGCTGTTCCTTCTGCACGTTTCGCGCGCGTGGAAGCAACACCCGTTCGACGAATGGGTGGCCCGCGCCGGACAGCCCCCCGACGTGCAGCGGGAGGTCGAATCGATGTTCCTCACGGCGTTCCCGCGGGCCCGGGAATATTTCCGCGTCCGGATCGAGAACGGAAGGGTCCTGTCCTACTCCGACGAGAAGGGGATCTTCGT
>DATEXR010000130.1 GCA_035256765.1 Candidatus Deferrimicrobiaceae bacterium
ATAATATTCTCTCGCTCCACACGCCGCTTTGTGGAACCCCCCCGCATCGCCCCGGGTCCCCGGTCCCGGAAATGCGGTCCGCGGCGCAGCAAGCCGAAGGAGGAGGGGCGCAGTGAGACCGGCCTCCAGGAGTCCATTCCCGGAAGATCCCGGCATTCGAGGGCCGCTGCATCCGCTCCGGCTTCGTTGCCCTCCCTCACCGTACCGCAGCGGGTACGCTTCGGTCGGGCGCCTTGCCGGAAGCGGCGCATCGACCCTCTCGGTGCACGGCCTCTTCGGCAACGGACCCCTGGAGGCCGGAGCGCAGGCGTGCGGGTGCAACGCACGCCGAGCCACGAACGGAGCCCCCCTCCGAGGCTGCGGAGCCGCTCCCGGACGCCCGCGCAACAGGGTGTATGACCGGAGGCAGACGCTTCACCGCAGGATGTTCAGGGTCGGCTTGATGAGCTCCATGAACTCCATCCGCGTGGACTGCCGCGTCCGGAAGACGCCGAGCATGGCGGAGGTGACCGCCTTGGAGTTCTGCTTCTCCACCCCCCGCATGATCATGCAGAGATGGAACGCCTCGATGACGACCGCCACCCCGTGGGGCTGCAGCGTGTCCATGATCGCCGTGGCGATCTCCTGGGTCAGGCGCTCCTGCACCTGCAGGCGGCGGGAGTACAGCTCGACCACGCGTGCGATCTTCGACAGCCCGACGATGTTCTTTTTCGGAATATACGCCACGTGGCACTTTCCGAAGAAGGGAAGGATGTGGTGCTCGCAGAGGGAGAAGAAGTCGAGGTCCTTGACGGTCACCATCTCGTCGTAGTTCTCGTGGAAGATGGCGCGCTGAAGCACTTCCCGCGGATCCTGGTGGTACCCGGAGGTGAGGAAGCGGATCGCCTTTTCGAACCGCTCCGGAGTATTTTTGAGCCCCTCGCGTTCGGGGTCCTCCCCGATCTTGATGAGCAAGTCGCGCGTGAGTTCCTGCATAATGGAGACATCATATAGCATGAGGAGGTGCGGCCGAACATGAAAAAGGGATCGGCGAAGCCCGCGTCCGGATCGATCGCGCAAGGATGGAAGAAGGCGCTGAGGAACGAGATCGAGGGACGGGAGTTCTACCGGATGGCGGCCGCGAACGCCCGCCTCGACGGCGTGCGTCAGATGTTCACCTTCCTGATGGAGGAGGAGGAGCGCCACCGCGAGGCGATCCTCGAGCAGATCGACAGGATGGAGGAGGGGAAACGCCCCCGGCTCGTCCGGAAAGCGTCCGGGAAGAGGGAGATCCGGAAATTTCGAAGCCCTCTTTTCCCTCCGGACTTTGTGGCCAAGGGAAAGAAGGCGGAGGGAGAGGCCGCCGCGCTTTCGATCGGAATGACGCTCGAAAGGCGCGCCATCGAGCAGTTCGCCGCCCTCCGGAAGACCGTGAAGGGGGACGCGGCCGCGGAGAAGGTGTTCGACGACCTGATCGCGTGGGAGCGGGAGCACCTGGAGATCCTCACGCGCCAGTACGAGCAGCTCCGGGAGATGTACTGGGAGGAGGCCAGGTTCTGGCCTTTCTGAGGGGAATATTTCGCAAGCGGATGGTCTTGGGACCGGCCGGCGGCAAGGGGGACGGGGATCCGGGGAGGAACGCCCCGGGAGAAGCGTGGACGGGATGCGGACCGACGCCGAACTGATGGAGCTCTACCGCGGGGGAAGCCGGGACGCCTTCGAGGAGCTGTTCGCCCGCCACCACCGGAAGGTGATCCACTTCTGCTACCGGATGACCGGGGATCAGGCGCGCGCGGAGGAGGCGGCCCAGGAGATCTTCTTGCGGATCGCCCGGGCGGCCTCCACCTATCAGCCGACCGCGAAGTTCACCACCTGGATGTACACCATCGCCCGGCGCACGACGCTCAATTTCCTGCGGGACGAGAAGGAGCACGGGGAAAAAGTGCCGATCCACCCCACGGGGGAGGAGGGAGATCCCGCCGAAGGGTATCCGCTTCCGGGCCGGGAGGATTGGGACCCCGAGCAGGTCGCCTGGGAGGGGCAGCTTCAGGAGAGGTACGCCGAGGCGCTCCAGAAGCTGCCGGAGGTGAACCGGGGCGCCTTTGTCCTGAACCGGGGGGAGGGCCTCTCTTACGAAGAAATTGCATCCGTTCAAGGCGTTACGGTGCAGGCGGTAAAAAGCAGGATCTTCCGGGCGCGCGAGATGCTCCTTGCGGAACTCTCCGGGCTTCTCAAGTGAAACCATTTCCGCGTCAAGGGGTTTAATCAGGGGAACGGGGTGACCCAGATGGCATGCAAAGAGATCCGGGAGACGATCAGCGCGTACGTGGACGGGGAGGCCTCTCCGGAGGAGGCCCGGGAGGTCAGGGAGCACCTTAGGGGCTGCGCGCAATGCCGGTCGGCGGAAAAACGGATGCGCGCTCTCGAGGTCGGCGTCTCGAGGACGGAAGGAGACGTCCCCCCCGAATTCCGGGACCGCCTTTTCGCCCGGATGGAGAAGGAGGATCTCCTCCCGAAGCGCCGGAGCATCTTCGCCTTCTCCGTGCGGTGGGCCGCCGTGCCCCTGGCGGCCGCGGCCGCGCTGGCCCTCTACATCATGTCTTCCCGCGAGATCCCCCGGGAATTCTCCTCCCCGGAGGTGCGCCCTCCCCAGGTCGCCCGCGAATTGACGGGACGGGAAAACGCTCCTTCCCTCCCCGGGGGCCCTTCTTCGGCTTCCCGTGACGCCGCCGGCGGGAAGGAGGAAATGCGGCCGCAGGTCGCTGGCGCGGCGGGGACGCTTTCCCCGGAGGACCGGGAGATCGTCGCCAACCTGGAGATCCTGGAGGACCCCGAACTGTTCGACGAGCCGCAGATCGACGAGATGGAGATTTTCGTCCCACCTCCCCGTCAACGGGGGTAGACTGATGTCACCCGGCACCCGAAAGCGATCGATTCTGGCGTGCGCGCTGGCGCTTTGCCTGGCTGTCATGGCGACCGGGCGGCAGGCCGTCGCGGGCGGCCGGGACGGCGCACCATCCGGGAGGAGAGGCGATGCGTTCGTGCGGGCGGAAGGTCGGCGGGTGGCCCAGGCGGGGGAAGTGACGCCGGAGAAGATCGAGCGATGGCGCACCATGACGCCGGAGGATCGGGAGAGGATCCGGGAGCGGTACCACCGGTGGAAGGAGCTTCCCCCGGAACGCAAGGAGAGGATCCTCGAGAGGAGGCGACAATGGCGGGAGCTCCCGGAGGGGCAGCGGAGCTTCCTGATGCAGCGGCGCGAGATCTACCGGAACGCCGGGCCGCAGGAGAAGCGGACCATCGAGACGTTCGCCCGGCGGTGGCGGGATCTCCCCCCCGAACGGCGCCGCGCGTTGCGGGGCCGGCTGGCCGAGTGGCGGGACCTCCCCGAGGGCAAGCGGGACGAACGGCTGAGGGAATGGCCGTTCTACCAAAGATTTTCCCCCGACGAGCGAAAGGCGGTGAGCCGTTTCCTGTTCTCCCAGCCCTCCCGGGGACCGAAGCGCGGTCCCCCCGGTTCCTCGCGTGACTGACCGGGAGAAGTGGATGCGGGTCGCGCTTGCCGAGGCGGCGAAGGCGGCGAACGAGGGAGAGGTCCCGGTCGGCGCGGTGGTGGTGGGACCCTCCGGGAAGATCATCGCCCGCGCGCACAACCGGATGGTTTCGGGGAACGACCCCGCCGCGCACGCGGAGATCCTCGCCTTGCGCAGGGCGGCGAAGAAGCTTTCCAACTACCGGCTCACGGGCTGCCGTCTCGTGGTGACGCTCGAGCCGTGCGTGATGTGCGCGGGGGCCGCCGTCAACGCCCGGGTTTCCGAAATCATCTTCGGGGCGGCCGACCCCAAGGCGGGAGCCGTTCACAGCCTCTTCCGGATCGCCTCCGACGAGAGGCTCAACCACCGGGCGATGGTGATCCCCGGGGTTCTCGGGAAGGAGTGCGCCGCCATCCTCACCGCGTTTTTCCGCCCCCGCCGGAAGGCCTAAGTACTCCGTTTCACAAATACGGTTGCATTCGAGCGCCGCTGCAGGGGGCCGGTCCCCGGAAGGGTTTCGTCGCGAGACAAGGGAGACCCTTTGGCTACGGCGGGCAAGCGCAGGAGCGAGCGCGGAGGCGTACGGGAAGTACGCCGCACAAGCAAGCGACGAGCACGCCCGACGCAGCCCGGGGATCGCTTGTCGCAGCAGAAAAGGCAGCCCTTTTGGCGACCGGCGCCTGCGGCGAGGGAACGCACCGCCAGCCCTTTGTCGGACTCCCTGCGCCCGGCTCGGCGTACCGCAAGTACGCCTGCGCCGTGCTCGGTCGTCCTTCGCGGTCTGACGGCGCATCCGCTTCGCCTCGGCTGCCGACCCTTCCGGGGACAGGTCCCTCGCTCCCGCGGAGTACGCGCTCCTTGCGCTCAGGGGGGACACTCCTGATGGGCGGGGACACTCCTCTCCCGCATCCCGGAGATGAATCAGGAATGTCCCCGGTGGGAGTGTCCCCCCCATCCTCAGTCGCGCGCCTTCGCCAAGGCGCGGCGCATCGACGCTCTCGGTGCGACACCGTATTTATGAAGCGGAGTACTAAGGGAAGCGGGAGGCAAACAGGGGGGCGAGGAGGCGAACCACCAGGTATCCCACTCCTCCGGCGAGGAGCAGCAGAAGATAGACGAAAGCGATGTCGGAACTCCGGGGGAACATGGGGTGCAGGGGAGGGAAAAGGGGCCGTTCCTTGCGGGAGAAAAACCTCCGGGGGGATCCTGCTT
>DATEXR010000131.1 GCA_035256765.1 Candidatus Deferrimicrobiaceae bacterium
GGACGGGATATTCCTCACCAACTCCGTGCGGGGGTTGCTGCCTGCCCGGCTGGCGGGACGGGCCGCCGGGTCTCTCGCCGGATGAGAAGGGGGGCTGCATGAAAAGCTACCGGAAGGAATTGTGGTTCGCATCCCGCAGCGGATGGGGTTCGTCAACATCACCGCCGAGGTGGAGAAGTGCCTGCGGGAGAGCGGCGTCCGCGAGGGCTTGTGCCTCGTGAAGACGGGGTAACCCGTCTTTCTACTCGGAATATTCCGTGGAAATTGGCCGGTCAGGTTTGTATGAACATTGCATCATAAGAACGCAAAATTGCGTCTGCAAGTCATTCCCCGATTATTTTCACCAACACTCGCTTCCGTCGCCGTCCGTCGAATTCCCCGTAAAATATTTGCTCCCACGGACCAAAATCCAACTTTCCATTGGTGACGGCTACAACGGCTTCCCTTCCCATGATTGACCGCTTGAGATGAGCATCAGCATTATCTTCGCCGTTATTGTGTCGATACTGGGAGACCGGTTCGTGTGGAGCCAGTTTTTCAAGCCAAACATTAAAATCATGATGAAGACCGGACTCATCGTCATTAATGAAAACAGACGCCGTTATGTGCATAGCGCTTACGAGAATGAGTCCCTCTTTGATTCCGCTTTCCATGAGGCATCCTTCCACCTGCCCGGTAATGTTAATATAAGCCCGCCTCGTAGGCGTGTTGAACCAAAGTTCTTTCCGGAAGGTCTTCATCTGTTAACTCCTTCGGTTTCCGTCAGGATGCGATGATCATCAGCATGAAGCGGTACAATCATAATAAATTTTTTCCGACTTATTTCAATTTAATGACGCGATTTCCAACCGTCCATCCTTGAGACGCCATAGAGGTATATCTCGATTTATTTGGTCTTCGAGAACTGGAAGACATTGTGCACTGAACCCTCCCCGATTGACCTGCTTGCGTTTGATCCAGAGGAGACGTATCTGAAAGATTTACAACGGATATGACAGGCGTGGAGAAGAAGCGAAAAGGAAACCCGCTTCGCTATTTCATTTCCCGTACGCAAAGAGGGAAAGAAAGAAATCCGGAAGGGCCACACGCCTGTCGGGAGCGACCCTTTCCCCCTAAAAAAAACTCTCCCGCCCCTGGCATCACACGATAATCGTTGTTTTTCTTGAGAGTATCGCATGCCACATCGAACGGAACGTTTGACCACCCCCCTTATGTCTGTTACAAAGGCTGGAAACAAGGAATTTCCCCCCCAGCAGTGCGGTCGGGACGCCGGGGAGCTCCGGGAGGAAGATCCGTGCCGACGACGATCGGTTCGATCGGAGGGCTGGCCGTTACCGCGGGACTTTCCGGTTATCTCGTATGGCTCTACAACCGGCTGGTCCGGCTACGGAACCTGGTGCGCTCCTCCTGGTCGGACATCGACGTTTTTCTCAAGAAAAGGTACGACCTGGTGGGAAACCTGGTCGAGACCGTAAAAGGGTACGCCGCCCACGAGAAGACCACCCTGCTCGGGGTAACGGAGGCCCGGGCCAGGGCGATGCGGGCCGAGGGGCCGGGGGAGAAGGGGAAGGAGGAGACCGCCCTCGGCGAGACGCTCAAGTCCCTCTTCGCCGTGGCGGAAAGGTATCCCGACCTCAAGGCAAACGAAAGCTTTCTGGAACTGCAGAGGCAGCTTGCGGAACTCGAGAACGGGATCGAATACGCCCGCCGGTACTACAACGCAGTCGTTCGGGACTACAACACCGCCACCGAAACCTTCCCCTCGACGCTTGTCGCCTCCATTTTCGGCTTCATCCGGGAGGAGTTCTTCCGGCTCAAGTCTCCCGCGGAGCGGGAGCGGACCGATGTGCGGCTCTCCTGACCCGGAGGCTTCCGGAAGAGAGGGTAATTTCCGCGGTTCCTACACGCCGACACTTCTGCTCCTGCTTCCTCTCCTCCTTCTTGCCGTCTCTCCTCTCACGGCGCACGGGGAAGATTTCACCATCCGTTCCTTCCGTTCCGACATCGAGATCCGGTCCGATTCCTCCCTGCGGGTGATCGAGACTATCGAGACGGAATTCCACCGGCCCCGCCACGGCATCTACCGGGACATCCCCTTCCGGTACGTCGACGAGCTCGGGAAGAAGACCATCATGCCCCTCGAGATCGTCTCGGTGGCGGACCAGTTCGGCACGACCTGGAAAACCAAGGTCGGCCGCAGAGGGGGCTTCCTCCGGATCCGGATCGGCGATCCCGGCCTGTACGTCGACGGTCGGAAGGTCTACGTCATCACGTACACCGTGGAAAACTCGATCGGCTTCTTCCCGGACCACGACGAGCTCTACTGGAATGTGACGGGGAACGACTGGACCGCCGCGATCGGATCGGCCTCCGCGACCGTGACCGTGGCGAGCGAAGGCCGCTCCCTGGAGCTCAAGTCCCGCTGCTTCACGGGCCACCGGGGTTCCCGGGAGGAAGCGTGCACGGTCACCCGGTCCCACAACGGCGCAACGTTTCTCGCAAGCCGGGAATTCCGGGCCGGGGAGGGGATGACCGTCGTCCTCGGATGGGACAAGGGGGGCGTCCGCCCGGCTTCCGGCTGGAAAAGCGTCCTCTTCGCCCTCAACCTATCGGAAAACTGGGTGTTCCTCGTCCCCGTGGCAAGCCTCGGGCTCATGCTGGTCCTGTGGTACCGGAAAGGAAAAGACCCGGATCCGGGGGACCCTCTGGTGGTCTTGTACGCCCCGCCGGAGGAGGACGGCAGACCCCTGCTGCCCGCGGAGATCGGGGCGCTCTTCGACGAGCGGCTCGACCCGAGGGACATCACCTCTTCGGTCGTCGACCTCGCGGTGAAACGATACCTTTCGATCGAGGAACGGAAGTCCCCGGGCTTTTTTTTCGACAAGACCGACTACCTCCTGAAGAAGGAGAAAGAGCCCGACGAGGCGCTGCCTTACTTCGAGCAGATGCTGTTAAGAAGGCTATTCCGGGACGGCAGTCCCGAAGTGCGCGTCTCCGACCTGAAGCTCGAGTTCTACAAGAATCTCGAGGATCTGAAGAACGCCGCGTTCGGCGGACTGGAGCGGATGAGGTACTTCGCCGCCAACCCCATGAGCGTGAAATCGACCTACTTCATCACGGGAGGGGCGCTCCTCATCGGGGGAGGGCTCATCGGGTGGCTCGGGGAGAAGTTTACGGAGGGAGGGTCCCCCCACGCGGCCCTCGCATTCGCCCTTTCCGGGGCCGTTGTCATCCTCTTCGCCCCCTTCATGCCGGTGAAGACCCTGAAAGGGGTGAAGGCGCTGGGGAGGATCAAGGGGTTCGAGGAGTTCCTCCTGCGGGCGGAGAAGGACCGGCTCGAGCGGATGAACGACCCTCGCCTCTTCGAGAAGTATCTCCCCTATGCGATCGCCCTGGGCGTCTCTGACCGGTGGGCCAGGGCCTTCGAGGGGATCTACCAGGAGCCCCCCCGGTGGTACGTGTCCGGCGACGGCGTCACCACATTCCGGCCCTCCTCCTTCCATCGGTCCCTCGACACCGCCCTCTCGACCATGGGAAGCGCCATGGTTTCGGCGCCCCGGAGCAGCGGCAGCGGTTTTTCAGGCGGGGGAAGCTCCGGCGGAGGAGGAGGCGGAGGAGGCGGGGGGAGCTGGTAATAAATCCAGGCGGGGGGACCATGAACACAGGGAAGGTGCTTTCCGTCGTATTCGTCTGCCTGCTGCCGTTTTCCGTCCTTTATCCATCCGACTCCCCCGGGGTGTCGAGCAGCGGACCAACCTTTGGGACCATGGAGACGCGAAGCCAGAGATCCCAGTCCCCGCTCCCGTCGAAGCCAGGGGGGCCGCAGTCGGGCGCACGACCTGCCAGAACGATCGTGTTGCCGAACATCGTGGTCAAATGAAGCCCGGCCCGAGCGGCCCTCCAGCCAGCCCGTCACGCTTCCATACGATCTCCCACCGGCAGAACGATTGAGCCTGGACGATGGTGCAAGGCTTCTCAACGCGATGCACATCACCGCGTCGGTCTTCATCAACGGCGATGAGGGGGGGTTGCACCGGGATTACGCGCGATGGCTCGAGGAGCTGGCCCCCCACGAACCGGTCTCCCGCTATCTGCACAACCGCACGGGGGAGGACAACGGGGACGCGCACCTCAAGCGCCAGGTGATGGGCCGCGAGGTCGTGGTCGCCGTGACGGACGGGAAGCGCGACTTCGGGCCCTGGGAACAGATCTTCTCCGGGGAGTTCGACGGCCGCAGGAGGAAGCGGGTCCTCGTGAAGATCATCGGGGAGTGAGGCCCGTCACCCCGCCTGGTCCCCGACGGTCGCGGAGAGGGGCGGCATCCTTCCGATGGGGAACGTCGCAGGCGCGATTTCCCAAACTTGTCGCAGGATGTTTATCCGGGGATGTTACCGCCTGCGGAGAAGCAGGAGGGGGGAAAACAGGAGGAACAGGTACCCCGCGACGGAAGCCCCCGTGTCGCGTACCGCGCCGCCCGGGGCCATGACGCATCCCCCCGATGCCCCCGGTCCCGGGGCCTCGGCTGCCGGGGCCCCCGCCGGGAAAGCGACAAAGGCGTGGGTCTCCCCCGACGCCGTCGTCCCGGATCCGGCGACCTGCCCGAGGTCGTTCAGGGTTGCGGCTTCCGTGGCCGTCCAGCCGGGGAAGGTAAGGAAGTCATAAGTGGCGCCCGACCGCAGGAAAGATCGCCTGCCCTCCGGAGAATCGCCGTGCCCGGCCACCATCTCCCGGTTGTTGATCGCCGTGGCGCGCGACGAGGACCACCCGGAGGGGGTCATGGCGACGAAGAACGGGGCGGAATAGACGAACCCCTTGTCGACCCCGTCCTTTACGGAGGTGACCGCCACCCGTCCGTTTTCATTGATTCCGCGAGGGGCGACGTCGACCGTTCCGGGGGGCGTAAGGTCCTGATACCCCTTGTCGGGAAGGTAGAGGCGGGCGGCGCTTCCCGCGATCCCGACGAATTGCCGCGAGGAGTTCCCGGCCACCACCACGGTAAATCCGGGGAGGATCTCCAGCATGTCGCCCCGGGAAACGAACGCCCCGAACTCCCCGTTTCCGCCGATGGCGCCGTCCTCACCGACGTACGTGGCTTCCGAGTACCCCCACCCCGGCGTCGGGTCGCTGTAGGCCTGCCCGCGTAACACGAAGGCATGGCGGACGCCGTCTTTCACCATGGTCCCGGCAATCTCTCCGGCGTCGTTGATCCACGCGGCCCGCGCGCTGTCGGCCCCGGGGGGTAAAATCACCGTGATCTTTCCGGAAGACCAGAGGAATCCGCGCTCTCCGTCGGCCGTCGTCCCGAATCCGACCGCCTCCCCGCGCCCGTTGAGACACGTCACCCGGGACTCGATCCACCCCGGGGGATGGATATCGGTGTACGAATAGGACTCTCCCAAGGCGGATGAGGGGAATAGACCAAGGGAGAGAAAAAGGAGCAGGAGAAGCGGTTGCCAGGGGGTTGATTTTCGCACGTTTCCGATGAGTTTTCGCATAGTGCCTAATTCAAGAGCAAAATGCGGTCCAACTCCCGAAGAAAAATACAATTGATTTTATTGAGTTATTTCCTGAACGAAAAAAGAGCGCCGAAACAAAAGAGAATAATTTTACCTATTATTACTGGAGGCTAGGAAACATTTTTCCTATTCAGGGATTTCGGAATACATACTTTTGCCGATGGGTGAGAAAATTCGGGCTTGCGGTCAGGCCGCCACAGAGGATCGGGAATTCTTCTCCCCCATCCCGGGGGACATGCCGGCATCCCCGGTAATATCGCCTCCCCCTCCCGCGTTGCCGGTCCCATTCGCCTGGGCCAGGTATCCGGACAGGGGGAAAGGGGTCAGGCCAAACGCGGAGTAGTACGACCCGCTGTCGCATGTGTGCCCCGCGAGAAGCACATCGAGCATGTCCGCGGTGAGGGGGAATTTCTCGTACCGGGAGAAAAACCGCGCGGCACGCCGTATCCGCGGGACGGGGACGCGCACCTTCCGGGCCCGGACACCGGCCGCCGCCGCGATCCGGTCGACCAGCTCGTTGTACGTGAACCGCTCCGGTCCGCCGACGTCGAACGCGGTCGTTACCGTGTCGGGGCGGGCAAGACAGTCCACGATCCCCTTGACCACATCCCCGACGAACACGGGCTGCAGGAAGAACTCGCCGTCTCCCGGAACGGGGAGAACCGGGGTCCGATGCAATGCCCGCCCGAGCTCGCCGATGAACCGGTCCCCCGGGCCGAAGATCCCGCTCGGCCGGAAGATGGTCCAGGCAAGGCCGGACTGCCGGACGATCTCCTCCGCTCTCCCCTTCGAGTCGAAATATCCGCCGGTGCTGCCCGGCGCCGCCCCGAGGGCGCTTACGTGCACGAACCGGGGGATCCGCCAAAGCTTCGCCGCGTGCACGGCGTTCCGGGTGCCCTCCCCATGAACCTTCTCGAACGTGACGTCCTTTCCCGGGACCTCCCGGATGATCCCCGCCAGGTGCACGATCGCATTCGTGCTCTGGGCGGCGTTTTCCACGGACTCCCGGTTGGTGATGTCGCCCGGCGTCACCCGGCTCGCGCCCCGGATATCGTCGGGGATGGTTCCCTCGGAGCCGATCCGGACAAGGAGGCGGGGGAGATAGCCCCGCGCGATCAATGCGCGGCACACGTGCCTCCCGAGAAACCCGGTTCCCCCGGTGACGAGCACCTCCCGGTAATCCAGAAACGGCACCTTTTCCATGTCCATGAGATGCCTCGGACAGGCAGGGGATTCGACCCGGTCCCGCATCGCCTCCGCTTGCCTTTCGCCCCGGCTTTATGGCATGTAACAAGGGAGAGACCCGCTATTCATCGAACCCCCAATGCCGAACCAGGAGGAAGCCATGCCGACCTACTCCTTCGAATGCAGGAGATGCAAGAAAAAATTCCAGGAAATCCTCTCCTTCTCGGAATACGAGGAGGGGAAGCGAAAGTGTCCGAAGTGCGGAAGCAAGGACGTGTTCCAGGTCCTGGAGACCTTCTACGCCAAGACCTCGCGGAAGTCGTAGGGAAAAGACGCCGTGGAGGAGTTTGCCGGAGTCGAGACGTGGCGGGTGTTCCGCATCATGAGCGAGTTCGTGGAGGGGTTCGAAGCCCTCCGTAACGTCGGCCCGGCCGTCTCCATCTTCGGCAGCGCCCGGGCCCGGCGGAACGACTGGTCCTACCGGAACGCCTGCAAGGTGGCGGAAACCCTCTCGCGAAAGGGATACTCCATCATCTCCGGCGGGGGCCCCGGCATCATGGAGGCGGCGAACCGGGGAGCCCAGCGCGGCAAGGGGCTCTCCATCGGGCTCAACATCCTGCTCCCCGAGGAGCAGCGGGTGAACCGGTACCAGGACAAGTCCCTCCACTTCAAGCACTTCTTCGCGCGCAAGGTGATGTTCGTCAAATACGCCGCGGGATACGTCATCATGCCCGGCGGGTTCGGAACGCTCGACGAGTTCTTCGAATCGCTCACCCTCATCCAGACGGGGAAGATCCGCCGGTTCCCCGTCGTGATGATGGGGCAGGAGTACTGGGGCGGACTGCTCGCGTGGATGCGGACCACGATGGTCAAGAACGGGACGATCGCGAAATCCGACCTGGAGCTTTTCCACGTCACGGACGACCCGGTCCGCGCGGCCGCATTCATCATCCAACACCACCGGGACAGCATCCGGCCGGTCGGCGAGCGGCGGAAGAGGGATCTTCCCCCGGAGGATCCGCCCACCCTGTAGACGCCGGGGTTGGACAACCGTTGCGGGAAGGAGCAGCCGGATGGCGAAGAGGATCGTGATCTACACCACGTCGTGGTGCCCCGACTGCCGGGCGGCCAAGAAATTCCTCGCGTCGAAGGATCTGCCGTACGAAGAGATCGACATCGAGAAAAACCCGGACGCCGCGGAGATCGTCGTGAAGCTGAACGACGGCATGCGGAAGGTCCCCACGCTCGACATCGAGGGGACGATCGTCTCGGGGGATAAATTTCACCCGTCCCGGTTCGAGAAGGACCTGCGCGACGCGGGGGCCCTCTGACGCGTAACATCGGGGACGTTCTTAACCTTTTTTATGTCCGGGGCTGTGCGATCCCTTTTTCCCGGATGATTTTCCTCGGGGACTTCTCCAGGGGAAAAAGATTGAACATTATTTCATCCCGGATGTTCAACATTAAAAAGTTTAAGAACGTCCCCGCAGGAAAGTAACCACCTCCCGGTTGAACTCTTCCGCGTTCTCCGCGAACAGGCGGTGAGGAGCCCGGGGAAGGAGGACGAGCTTCGCGCCGGGGATGCGCCGGGCGATGCGGCGTGAATTCTCCGGCGGCACCAGCCTGTCCCCGTCTCCGGCGATCACCAGCGTCGGCGCCCGGATCGTCCCGAGCCGGTCCCACGCCGAATGTCCCACGGCCGCCGCCATCTGCGCGGCGTGCCCCTCCGTGGAAACCGGCTTTCCCAGCCTTCTTCGGACGAACGCCTCGATCTCCTCCGGGTGACCGCGCCGGTACTCTTCCGAGTAGAAGAAGGGGATCACCCGCCGAATCTCCTCCTCCGGGTCGTCCCCGGGAGAGCGGACGAACGCCCGAAGGGTCTCGGGGTCGGGCCGCACCGATCCCTCCCCGCCCGGGGCCGTGCACGCCAGCACGAGCCGGAGCACCTTCCCCGGGTGACGCAGCGCGACTTCCTGGGCGATCATCCCCCCCAGGGACACGCCGAGGACGTGCGCCCGGTCGATCTCCAGATGGGTCAGGAGGGCCGCCGCGTCGTCGGCCATCTGCGCCGTGGAATAGGGCCCGGGGGGGGTATCGCTGCCGCCGGTCCCCCGGTTGTCGAACGCGACGACCCGGAAGAGCCGCCCGAACGCGGAGAGCTGAAAGAGCCACTCCGAGCGGTCGCTCCCCAACCCGTTGATCAGCAGGAGCGGGTCTCCCCCCCCTTGCGTTTCGTACTGCATGCGGAAGCCGGGGGCCCGGGTGTGCGGCATCGCCTTTTCCTTCCTTCCTCATCTCCGGCGGGGCGCCGTTCCCGACCGGGCGTCCATTCCCTTCCCGGGATGGGAGTACAATACCATCACGATGGATGCGTTCCTCCTGAAACGGATCGTGGCGGAAGCATCGGAGCGCCTGCGGGGCGCGCTCGTCTCCCGGGTCTATCAGCCCCAGGACCGGGAGATCGTCCTGACGCTTTGGACGGGCCGCGAGGAACTCCGCCTCCTGGTTTCCGCCCACGCGGAGCTGTGCCGCCTCCACTTCACCACGCGTCGCATCCCCAACCCGCCTTCCCCCCCGCGTTTCTGCCAGTACCTGCGGCGCCACCTGGCCGGGATGCGTCTTTCCGGGATCGCCGTCGTCTCCTTCGACCGGCTGGTCCGGATGGAGTTCTTCTCGGAGCGTCCCGATGCGGTCCACGACCGGACGGTCCTGTTCGCCGAGCTGTACGGTCGCCACGCCAACCTGATCTACGTGGGAGCCGACGGTCTCATCCTCGAACCGCTCCGGACGGTCTCCCCCGAAGAAAGCCGGATCCGGGAGGTTGCCCCGGGGATCCCGTACCAACCGCTTCCCAAGCCCGGGCGGATCTTCCTCCCTGAGGTCACCGAGGCGGACGCGGAGCGGATCTGGCCGATGGGTTGGGAGGGGCTGGCGCGGGTTCTTCAGAGGGAGGTTTCCGGCCTGGGACAGGAACTGGCCCACGAGGCGGCCGGCCGCGGGAGGAAGAGCGCCGCCGACCTGTTCGCGGCGTTGCGGGAACTGGTCCGTCGCTACGAAGAGGACGACTTCTCCCCGGGAATCGGCATCCTTCCCACGGGGAAGAAGCGGATCCTCCCGTTCCCGTGCCCGGAAGCGGGGTTCGTCGAATTTTCCCTCGCCCCGTCGGCGAACGAGGCGGCGGACCTCTATTACGGGGAGATCGCGAAAAACCTCGAGGATGCCGTTCTCCGGCAACAGATCCAGTCCCGCCTGTCCGCGCTTCTCAAGAAAGAGCGCCACAAGCTCGAGAACGTGGGCGGCGACGAGGAGCGCCTGAAGGAAGGCTTGAAGGGGGGGGAGCACGGCGAGACGCTCAAGGCGAACCTGGTCTCGCTGCGCAAGGGGATGGCCGAGTTCCGCGGGATCCCCCTCGACCCGGCGAAGACCCCCGTGGAGAACATGACCCGGTACTTCCGGCTGCACAAGAAGGCGAAACGGGCGACGGAAATCGTGCGGAAAAGGAAGCGGGAGGTGGCCGAGTCGGTCTACTATCTCGAGACGCTCGAGGCGCAGCTTACCGAAGCGTCGACCCGGGAAGAGATCGTGGCCGTCCGGCAGGAGCTGTCCGCCTCGTTCGCTCCCCGGAAGCCGGCGAAAAAAACACCGGCGGCGGTCAAGGCGAAGGCCGTGCCTCCCCAGGTGGAGGAGATTTCCTTCCGCGGGCACACGCTGCTCATCGGGAAGAACAACCTGGGGAACGACCGGATCGTGAAGGAGCTTTCGGCCCCCGACGACCTGTGGCTGCACACCCAGGGAATCCCGGGAAGCCATGTCCTGATCAAGCGGGCGCCGGGCAGGGAGGTGCCGGACGAGGTGCTGGAGGAGGCCGCGCGGCTCGCGGTCCTCCACAGCAAGGCGAAAGGATCGCGCAACGTCCCGGTGTTCCTGGCGGAGTCGCGGCACGTCTCCAAGTTCAAGGGGGCGAAACCTGGGCTGGTGCGGATCGCGAAATACCGGACGATCAACGTGCGATAATTTCAAAAGGAGGTCCGCATGGCCGCTCCCCTCACGACAACCGTCATCGGGTCGTACACCGTACCCGACTGGTACCCCGCCCTGCAGGAAGCCGTCGCGGCCGGGAAGCTTCCCCCGGAGGCGTTCCGGGACGCCAAGGCCGTCGCCGCCCGCGCCGCCGTCAAGGACCAGGAGGCAGCGGGGGTGGACGTGGTGAGCGACGGGGAGCTGTTCCGCCGCGACGACAATCGGTTCGGCCCCCCGAATGCGATGATCAACTACTTCGCGGGGAAGATCCCGGGCTTCTCCGGGGAGCTTCGCCCCCGGACCGGCGTCACCCCCGTGGCGCCGAATGCGGTATTGCCGTCACCGGTGGTGGCGGGGCGTCTCACGCCCGTGCCCCTCGGGCTCGTGGAAGAACTATCCTTCCTCCGCCAGACGACCAACCGGCCGGTGAAGATCGCGATGACAGGGCCGCATATGTTCGCCCGCGTCGCCTGCGACGAGTATTACCGGAAGCCGGAGGCGCTGGCCATGGACATGGCGGCGGTGATCAACACGGAGCTGCGGCGACTGGACGAAGCGGGCTGCGACGTCATCCAGCTTGACGAACCGATCCTCTGGTTCCTCGCCGACGACCAGCCGTGGGGCATCCTGGCGATCAACACCTGCTTTCAGGGGGTCAAACGCGCGAAGAAGGCGCTCCACGTCTGCCAGGGGAACTACAACCCCGACCCTTCCGCCCGCAGGGGAATCCGGATCTTCCCCGCCGAGTTCGCCGCGATCCTCCCGGTGATCAAGGGGGCCGAGGTCGACGTCGTTTTGATGGCCTTCGCCTCGCTGAGGGTGGAGGACATCACGGCGCTGAGGAATTTCCCGGAAGGGAAGTCGCTCGGCGTGGGAGCGGTCGACGTGCAGAGCCACCGCGTGGAGACGCCGGGGGAGGTGGAGAAGACCATCCGCCGCGTCGCCGCGGTCGTTTCGTCCGAGCGGCTCTGGGTGAACCCGGACTGCGGGCTGAACCACCTTCCCCGGGACGTAGCCTTCGGGAAGCTTGGGGCGATGACGGCTGGGGCGAGGCTCGTCCGGGAGGCGCCTGCCGCATAAGAGCCGTCGCGCCGAGGCCTGGGGAGGAGGTTCTCCCCGGCGGCCGGAGAATCAATCCCGGGACAGGATCTCCTGGAGCTGAAGGGCGTTGCGGGCCGCGAATCCTTCCTGGTCGTTGTCGAAGTAGCAATGGACCCGCCCCCCCTGCGCGGCCCAGGCCCGCGCTTTCCGCGCCCACCCGGCGAGCGTCCCGGCGTCGTAGAGCCCCCGGCAGGGGCCCGCAGGACCGTGGAGCCTGATGTAGGCGAAGTCGGCCGTGACCTCCTCGGGGGAAAGCCTGCCCCCCAGGTCGTAGATGCAGAACGCGGCGCGGTGGCGGGCGAGTTCCTCCCAGGCGGCAGGGGTGAACCAGCCCGGATCGCGGAATTCGAAGACGTACCGGAAATCCCCGCTCAACGCGCGAAGGAACGCCGTGAACCGCCCGGGGTCGAAACCCCACCTCGGCGGAAGCTGGAAGAGCACGGGGCCGAGCTTGTCCCCCAGCACCGCGATCCTTTGGAAGAATGGGGGAAGGGTTTCCTGCGGGTCGCGAAGCTTCTTCCGGTGCGTGATGAAGCCGCTCCCCTTGACGGCGAAGACGTCCGGGACGCAATCCCGCCATCGCGCGAGCGTGCGCTCCTCCGGCAGCCGGGAGAAGGTGCTGTTGATCTCCCCCGTGGGAAAACGACCGGCGTAGAACGGCAGATACCGTTCGGCCGGCAGGTCCGTGGGATAGAAGGGTCCCTTCCCGTGGCGATACGACCCGCCGGACGCGCCGATGAGAACGGCTTCATCGCGCATCTTTTCCTTGTCCCGGCGCATCGACATAGATACAACCCTCTACCATCCCGAGGATACCGATGGCCCGGTTCGACGCCGACTACGTTCCCCCTTCCGCGATGACGATCTTCGCCCACTCCGACGACGCCGAGTTCATCGTATCGGGCACGATCGCAAAATGGGCCCGGGCCGGCTGCGAAGTGACTTTCGTGGTTATCACCAGCGGCAACGTCGG